>JAITBA010000213.1 GCA_031283835.1 Oscillospiraceae bacterium | reverse complement strand
CTGTGCTGATGGTTTGGTTTTTTTGCGGGCGGGTGATGGGCCTGCGCAGCGAAAACCCTTGGTTTAGGGTAAACAAATCGAGTTGGCCGGCAAAAAAGCGCGCCAACAGGTCGGCCGCCTGCGGGTCGGCAGGCACATAGCCGGCAGAACGCACCGCAACAAAAAAATCATCGCAGGCCTGCACGGTTTCAAAAAATTGCAGGGTTTCGGAAAAAGTGCCATTCGGAATCGACGCTTTTAGGTCGAACAGCGCGGTGAGACGTGGCGTTTTTTCACAACTCTGTGCAAGCTGCGCCGCCAAAGATTGCAGCAGCGCCACGGAAGAATTGTCGTACTGCACCAGCAGTTCCGCGCCGGGCAGCGTCTGCGTGAGCGCTTCCACCGCCGCAAGGTCGTTTTCGGTTTTGGGCGCCACCGCAAAAATAATCGGCAGCTGTGTGAGTTCCGCCTGTGCCAGCACCTCTTGCAGCGCTGTTATGAAGCCGGAAATCGTCTGCGCATTGAGGGTCGCGTCGCTTTCTAATAGCAGGCCGTCGAAGGAGGTGTTTTCGGACAAAAACGCAAAGACGCTCATGAAGTCCTCCAACGCCCCCGCCGCCGCCGGTTGCAGCGTGAGAATGCGGCACACCTGCTCTTGCTCGAGGGTTTCGAGCACATGCACGGTGTCGGCCACTTCTTCGGCAGTATACGCCGTAAAAGCCGCCGGTAGTATGATGGTCTTGAACCCTTTTTTTACTAGCGCCACAGCCTCATCGGCGTCCATGCGATCCATCACGGCGGCATTTTGCGCCGGGTCCCGTTCAACAGGCTGCCACAGCACCGGCGCCACACGATTTTGCATCGCCGACACACGCACTTCCTCGGCGGGCGCGGTGGCGGTGATTGTCGGCACCTCCGGCGCGCGTGTGCGCTGAAATCCAAAGCCCACGGCGACGCAAATCACCGCAATGCCCACGCCAAGCACTTTATTCCAGGTCACCCTTTTTTTCGTTCCTCTGCTCATCTGTTATCACCCGTCATATCATTTACGATTTCGTGTTTCTTTTTTAATGATAACACAAAAGCCGACGCGGTGCAAACATCTTTTGCAAAAAATCGCCACTTTCTTGCTTCAATGTGTGGCAGTTAGCATTTTTTGGAAATTTTCGCGCTCTTGCAGTGCAATTCCTGAAAGTGTTTTCCCAATAAATTCATAAGAGAAAAGCGAAAAACCGCTATATCCATTCAACGTGCGAATCTTTTTTAGCTGCCGTGCCAGGATGTCGCTGTTGGTTTTCCACTCCTCTTTGCCCGCGCCCGCATATGCATCCGTCTGGCCGCACTTGTAGGCCGCCAGGCCAAACAGCAATCGCAACCCGCTGTGCCGTGGCAGTGCCGCCCAGTCGCTCGCCGTTTTGGCGAAGGGGCACGCCGCGTTCTCAAAGCCAAAATACACCTGCGGAATCATCCAATCGGCGTAGCCGGGTTCGGCCATCCAGCGGGGCACGTCGGCAAACATCTCGGTGCGCACCGTTTTGAGGTTGCCCGCCGGGCTTATGCTCACCACCGCGCCGGGGGCCGCCTGTTTGGCCGTGCGATAGAGTCCCTGCACAAACAGGCTCACCATCTCCCGCCGCCAGTCGCCCAGCGCCAGCTTGCCGCCCGCCGTTTGGTAGGCTTTGTACTGCGCCGCGTCGAAGCTTGCGGCGGTCGTGGGATAAAAATAATCGTCGATATGCAGCCCCGCCAAAGAATATTTCCCCAAAAGCTCCTTCACCGCGGCGTAGATCAGCGCGTGGGTCTCGGGCATGGCGGGGTTCCAATAGTATTGCCCGCCGGTTTTGCGCACCCAGCCGTCGTTGGCTTCGATGTGCGCCAAGGCCGGGTTGCTAGCGGCCAGCTTTGTTAGGTCGTCGTTGCGCGAAATGCGGAAGGGGTTTATCCACGCGTGCAGCGCAAGACGGTATTGCGCCGCTAAATCGCAAAAAATTTGCAGCGGGTCATACCCCGGGTTCCCGCCTTGCGTGCCGGTGAGAATGTCGGACCAGGGCGCTAATTTTGACGGGTAAATCGCGTCGGAAAACGGCCGCACGTGCAAAAAAACCGTGTTGATCCCATAATCCGCCATTTTTTTGAACAATGCGTCGGCCTTTTTGATAAAAGCGCTCTTGCTCACGCCGCCCGCCGATTGGGCAATTTCGTAATAAGCCACCCACGCCCCACGGATTTCGCCGGACGAGGGCGAAGACGCGGTTGTGGTTTTAGTTGTGGGCTTCGTGGTTGTGGTTGTGGCTTTAGTTGTGGGCTTTGTGGACGTGGTTGTGGCTTTGGTTGTGGGCTTCGTGGTTGTGGTTGTGGGCTTTGTGGATGTGGTTGTGGGCTTTGTGGATGTGGATGTGGTTGTGGGCGCGGTCGGTGCCGGCGGTTTCCACCAAGGCAAGATGGTTGATGCCTCTGCGGTTGCGTGCGCGCGCGTGGTCGATGTTTCGGGCAAAACAAAGCCGGCTGCCGTACTTGCGGCGGTCTGGCTTGTGCGCACGGGTCCCGTCAATGTGGGCGGAGCCCAAACGTTGCTCGTGGGTTCTGTCGACGCGGGCGAAACGTTGCTCACGGGTTCCGTCGACGCGGGCGTAGCAGGTTCTTGCGAAGACGCGCCGCTCTGCGTTGCCGCGGCGGGCTCCACCAGCACCCGGTCTAGCGACGCGCAGCCGCCCAGCAGCAGTGTTAACCACAGTAGCAAGCCAATCATTCGTTTCATAGCGTGTCCTCATCCTCAAATGTTAGAATATGCGCGTCCGCTAAGGCGGTGATTTCGTCCCAATCCTGGCGGCCAAAACCGTCTTCGCGCACAGCGCAGGCTGTCATGCCCGCCGCGTGGATACCCACCATGGCCGGCGCGATGTCGTCGAAGGCAACGCAATCGGCCGGGCGGACACCCAACTTTTGGGCCGCGCGCAAAAACACATCGGGGTAGCGCTTGCCCCGCGTCACTTCGTCTGACGATGTGACCGCGCCGAACCAATCATCAATCCCGTTGGCGTGCAGCACCGCGTCAATCACGCGCCGGGTGAGGTTTGAGGCCACCCCCAGCCGAATGCCCTGTGCCCGCAGCGCCGCCAGGTAGGCTCGCGCGCCGGGCTTCAGCCGCACATGATCGCGGTATTCGCGGTAGCTCAGCCGGTTCCATTCTTCCATCACCGCTTCGGCGCTTTCCTTCAGCCCAAAACGCGCAATCGTGTACGCCGCTGTTTCGTGAAAGGTGAGGGAGAGAATATTCGAAGCGTAATCGGCGGGCAAGGCCAGCCCCCTGGCCGCAAAAAACGTCGTATCCACCGCGTGCCAAACCCACATGGAATCCAGTAACGTGCCGTCCAAATCAAAAATTGCGGCGGTATGGGGCGGGAACAGCGCAGGCAGCATAACATTCTCCTTTGGTTTTGTCTCCCGTCTATTCTACCACCTGCCGCGCCCCGTGTCAATAGCAACTATTCGTTCCTATGCAAAAACGGTGACGGTTATGCCCAAAAAAAGCAAAAAAGCCCCTCTTCGTTGCGGAAGAAGGGGGACATGCTGCCGTTCGTGACAGTCAATCAATTTTTTCTGGAATTGTAGGGGGCTGAGCACAGGTTTTTATCACCCGCAAAAGTTCCTCTTCGGTGAGCACCGGAACGCCCAGGTTTTGCGCCTTGGTTAGCTTGCTGCCAGCGGCTTCGCCGGCAATGACGTAGGTGGTTTTGGAGGAAACGCCGGCGCTGACTTTGCCTCCATGGGCCTCGATGAGGGCCGCGGCTTCTTTGCGATCCATGGTGGGGAAGGTGCCGGTGAGCACGAAAGTCTTGCCCGCGAGAGGGCCGGTTTGTGCCGCCGGGGCGCTGCCTTCAAGCTGCAGACCAAGGGCGCGCAGTTCTTCGACGAGGGCGAGGTGCGCGGGGTTGGCAAAATAGGCCTGCAAGCTTTGCGCCACGACGGTGCCAACACCCTTGACCTCCTTCTCCAACCGATATTCGACTTTTTCGCGGCCGTTTTTGCACACGATTGTGTTGGTTTGAGCGGCGGCCCACACAAGTTGATCGAACGACGCGTAGGCGCGCATGAGCAGCTTGGCGATGTCGTCGCCCACAAAACGGATACCTAAGGCGAAGAGCAGACGGGCGGGTTCCCGGGACTTGCTGGTCGCGATGGCGGCGACTAAATTTTGAGCCGATTTTTCGCCCATTTTTTCCAAATTCGCAATTTGCGCGGGTGCCAGACGATAAAGATCCGCAACACCGCGCACCAAATCGGCATCGACCAGTTTTTGCAAGATCGCTTCGCTCAGTCCCTCAATATCCATGGCGCCGCGGGCGCAAAAATGCGTGAGCCGCCGCAGCAACTGTGCGGGGCAATTGTCGCTAAAACAGCGCAAGGCCGCACCGTCCCGCGTGACAGCTTCGCCGCAGGAGGGGCAATGGCTTGGGAGTCGGTAGGACACACTGCCCGCGGCATGGGCTACGGCGCGCACCACCTCGGGGATCACATCGCCCGCCTTGCGCACAACAACGGTGTCGCCCAGGCGCAGGTCTTTTTCGGTAATCATATCCTGGTTGTGGAGTGTGGCGCGCGCCACGGTGCTGCCGGCCAAAAGCACAGGCGCCAGCACCGCCGTGGGGGTGAGCACGCCGGTGCGACCCACGGCAATTTCCACGTTGAGCAGGGTAGTTTCGCGCTCTTCGGGCGGGTATTTGAAGGCGGCGGCCCACTTTGGAAACTTGGAGGTGCTGCCGAGGGCGGCGCGCTGGGCAAGACTGTTGATTTTTATCACGGCGCCGTCGATATCGAAGGGCAGACAGCTGCGCTGCGCACCAATGCGCTCGACGGCCTCCCAGGCCTGGGTCGGGGTGTCGCACAGGCACCAGCCGGGGATCACACACAGGCCCAGCTGTTGCAGGGCTTGCAGGCAATCGGTGTGGGTCGTGAACGCCGCGCCGCGCACCCGCTGCACGTTAAAGCAAAAAATGCGTAGTTCTCGTTGGGCGGCAATAGCGGGGTCTTTTTGGCGCAGGCCGCCCGCCGCCGCGTTGCGTGGGTTTTTAAAGACCTTTTGACCCGCGGCTTTTTGTGCGTCGGCAAGACGACCGAACACCGCGCGGGGCATATACACCTCGCCGCGGACTTCGAGAAAGGCCGGTGCGTTAGCGTTGAGCTTGTGGGGAATATCCAGGATAGTGCGCAGGTTCG
>JAITBA010000140.1 GCA_031283835.1 Oscillospiraceae bacterium | reverse complement strand
CGGTGCTGAACACAACTTTGTCGCTGCAGGCGCTCGCAGGGCTTGCGTTTGAGGCGCGCAAAGACTACCGAAACGCCTTCAGCGTCTATAACGGCCTTTATAACGACGGGCAAAACCTGGCGTCAACGGGCATTGAGCAGGCGGTTTTTGGCGCGGACAGCGCGCCGGCCATTTCTATTGGCACCTTTGTGCAGGAGCGGGAGCTGCGGGTGCTGCAAGAGATGAACGGGCCCTTCCCACTAACATCGTACTATGCCGATTTGTTGCCGGAGGGCAAAAAGGTGCCCCGGCGGCTGCGGCAGTTTGCGGCGGATTATGCGCGGGTGCAGGCGGTCTATGACGCCCTCGAAGGAATCACCGGCGAAGAGGAAGACGAAGTCGCCGCGGTGGTGGAAGCCCTGGCCCAGGCTCGTCAAAAGAACAAAAACAAAACCTTCGCGCTCTACTGCGACGCGCTGGAACTGCAGCAGCTGTTTTTGGACCCCGACAACGCAAAGGCCGTTGACGCGCTGCTAAAAAAGCTGCAAAACGACCCTGACGCGGCGTTTTGGATGTATGGCCGCGTGGCGCTGCGCCGTGCCATTCAAAAAGAAGACTATGAAGCGGTTGCGGCCCTGAGCGAGGCCAGCCTGGCAATTTTCCCCGAGGATTATGATTCTGCGCGGAACCGGGTGAAAGCATTGTGGCTGCGCGGCGAAAAAGACGAGGCGCAAGATCTGATTGAAAAATATTCCAAGCGTCCGGTCGGGCGTTACGAAATGCGGCTGGTGCAGGCGGAGCTTGCGTACCGAGGTGCGGATTACAAAAAGGCCGCCGCCCTGTGCGACGAAGTAATCAAGGCAAAAGACGCCGAACCCGAAACCATAACCAGCGCGGTGGCCGCAAAGGCAGCGGCAAATATTTTGGCGGGCAACGCCAAAGCGGCGCTAGCCGAAACGCGAGCCTTGACGGAGCAAGAAACTTATGCGCCCAACGCCAGCTATGTTTCAACAATGCTGGCCGCCGCCATCGTTGCGGGCGACACCCAATACTTCGACGACTTTGTGCAGCAAGAGCTGCCGATGTATCAATATTATATCAACTATGCCATCCCGCAGGCGATTTTTGATTTGCAGGCGGGCGACATCACAGCCAAGGCGCTGTTTGCCGAAGGTTGGGGAGGGTTTGACGCATGAATATTCTTTACTTAATCACAAAAATGATCACCTACCCCGGCGCGTTCATGAAGGGTTTTTGGGAGCACTGCACCTGCCGCATACTAAAAATCCAAGTGACCGACCGGCGCTACCTTTCGTCAACAAAGTGGTGCGGCCACGCGGCGCACGCCCCCGCGCTCACGCCGGGCAAGGCCTTTTTGCTGGCCTGGCTGCCCTATTTTGCCCAACGCGTCACCGGCTTGATTTTCCTCGGCGCTTCTGTGGGCCCGCTGCTGGTGTTTAACTTGCGAGGCCAAAGCGATACCTCTTTCTTCTGGCTATACGTCGTGTTCCTGTTCCTGGGCCTGAGCATCATCTGCAATTCCTTCCCCCAGTGGGAGGATGCCAAGCACCAGTGGCAGTTGTTCTATGGCAAGCCGGCCGCCCTTGCCGAAGAGGTCGTCTTTGAAGCGGCGGAAGCAAGCGAAGATGAAGTTGTTGTCGTTGAAGCTGTCGAAGCAGAAGAAGAAAGCGAAGAAGAAGTTGTCGAAGCAGCGGATGAAAGCGATGAAGCTGTTGAAGCGGCAGAAGCAGAGGAAGCTGTTGAAGCAGAGGAAGAAGCTGTTGTCGTTGAAGCAAGCGAAAGGCACGCCGCGGGCGCGGGGGCAAAAATTTTGCTGGCGCCGGGGAACGCGTGGCTTTTGGCCGGCGCGTGGCTGGAACAGCACGGCCTCCCCACGATTGTGGCCGTAGGGCTTACCATATGGCTGCTGGCGGCGCATTCCTAAAAAAACAAAATAGATGCCCCTGCCTTTTTTTAAAAGGGCGGGGGCATCCCCGCGCCAAGCACACGAACGATGCAGCCTTTTTTAAGAAAAATAGCAAAGGGAGACAACGCACGATGCCACACATATTTTTAGTTGAGGACGATAACGCCATCGCCAAAAACTTAACGCTTTTACTCCGTTCCGAGGGGTTCACCGTTACGCACGCGGTCACGCAAAAGCAGGCCCTTGCCGCGTTGGGCGAGGGCAAATTCGACCTAGGCTTAATCGACGTTTCTTTGCCAGATGGAAACGGCTTTGCGGTTTGCACGGCAATCAAGGCCGAGACGGATATCCCGGTCATCTTTCTCACCGCTTCCGGCGACGAGGCGAGCGTTGTCACCGGGCTAAACATGGGCGCGGAGGAGTATATCACCAAGCCTTTTCGGCCAATGGAACTGATTGCCAGGATTAAAACAGCCCTGCGAAAAAGCGGGCACACGCCTTCCGTCTTCAACATTGCTTTGTTGCGCGTTGACACAACAAGCGGAACCGTGCAAAAAAACGGGCAAGAGCTTTTTCTTTCCGCACTCGAATATCGCTTGCTGCTGGTGTTTTTGAACAATCAAAAGGCGATTATCACCCGGGGCAAATTGTTGGACGAGCTATGGGACGCGGCGGGCGCGTTTGTCAACGACAACACGCTGACCGTATATATCAAACGCCTGCGGGAAAAAATTGAGGAGGACCCGGCAAATCCGCAAATCATTTTAACTGTTCGCGGCATGGGTTACAAATTGGGAGGACAAAATGCTGCGGAATAGGGAATTCAGGTTGTTTTCTATCTTGTTTTTGGCGCTGGCCGCCCTGTTGATTGCGGCGGGCTTTCTCGCAAATTCGGCGGCGGGAATCCTTAGCGCCCTTTCTTGCGCTGTTTTGGGAACGGCGTTTTTTGTTTTTACAAAAGCCCGGTATCGTAACCTTGCGCGTATTTCTAAGCAAATCGACCTCGTGCTTCACAACGCCGACCGCTTGGAGCTGGGCGAGGCGGACGAGGGCGAGCTTTCCATTTTATACAGCGAGATCACCAAAATGACCTTGCGGATTCGGGAACAAAATGACGCGTTAAAAAAAGACAAACAATATCTGGCCGATTCGCTGGCCGATATTGCCCACCAGCTGCGCACGCCGCTAACCTCCGCAAACCTCATTATTTCAATGCTGGCCAAAAACCCAAGCAAAGAAGACAGGGCGAATTTTATCCGCGAGTTGGACGGGCTGCTTGTGCAAATGGATTGGCTGATTACCTCCCTGCTAAAAATTTCTCGCCTAGACACAGGTGTTGTGGTGTTTCAAAGCGAACCCATCTCTGTGAAGGAATTGATGGCTTCCGCTTTGCGCCCGTTGGCGATCCTCATGGAACTGCGGGGCATTGACATAAAAATAAACGTGCCAAAAAACGCCGTGATACAGGGCGATTTTGGCTGGCTCTCGGAGGCGCTTCAAAATATTCTTAAAAATTGCATGGAAAGCGTGAACGAAAACGGAGAGATTAAAATCAATTGCGCCGGCAATCATTTATACACCGAAATCACCCTTCACGACAGCGGCGCGGGCTTTTTTAAAGAAGACTTACCGCATTTGTTTGACCGATTCTATCGTGGGAACAATCGCGGTGTCAGCGGCTACGGCATTGGGCTGGCGCTTTGCAAAATGATTATTTTGGGGCAGGGCGGGTCTATCACGGCAAAAAACCACCCGCAGGGCGGCGCGGTTTTCATAATCAGGTTTTTAAATAAACACACCGCGAAGTAGCAGACTTACAGGCTTTTAAATAAACCAAGCAAGTGACGAATCAGTCACGCAAAAGTCACCGGGATGTCACTTAAAAATGCTATTCTATCAGCATACCAAACACGAAAGGATGGCAACTTCCAATGGAACTACTCAAAATCGAAAACCTTCGCAAGGTTTATGGCAAGGGAGAAGAGCAAGTCACCGCGCTTGACAACGTAACGCTTTCGGTAGAAAAAGGCGAATTTGTGGCAATCATCGGGGCAAGCGGTTCGGGTAAATCTACGCTTTTGCACATTATTGGCGGTGTGGACGTGCCCACAAGCGGCAAGGTCTTTCTGGACAGACAGGATGTTTATGCGCAAAAAAGCGAAAAACTCGCAATCTTTCGCAGAAGGCAAGTCGGGCTGATTTATCAGTTTTATAATCTGATTCCCACATTAAACGTGGTCGAAAACATCACCCTGCCCGTGCTGATGGATAAGCGCGAGGTCAACAAAGAACGGTTGGAGGAACTGCTGCGCTTGCTGGGTTTGGCGGGCCGCCGCAACCACTTGCCCAACCAGCTTTCGGGCGGGCAGCAGCAACGTGTGTCCATCGGCCGCGCTTTGATGAACGCCCCGGCGGTTATGCTTGCCGACGAACCCACAGGCAACCTCGACAGCCAAAACGGGCAAGAAATCATTCATTTGCTTAAAACGAGCAACAAAAAATACGGCCAAACGCTGATTATTGTAACGCATGACGAGAACATTGCCCTGCAAGCAGACCGCATTATCGGTATATCGGACGGAAAGATTTCGCGCGATGAAAGAGTGAGGTAAGCTGCTATGAACATTTTTAATCGAGTTGCTCTGCAGGCGCTCAAAAAGGCGCGCACGCGAACAATCGTCACCATCATCGGCGTGATTCTTTCGGTTGCCATGATTACGGCCGTCACTACCTTTATCGCCTCTTTGCAAAACAATCTTATCCAGGGAACGATTGCAAAAAGCGGCGATTGGCAAGTGAAGTTTCGTGATGTGAACTCCAATTTTTTGCAAAAGGCGGCTTCGGAGGAGGAAGTAAAAACCGTCGCCGTCATGCAAAATGTTGGCTATACGCCGCTCCCCGGCGGCACAAATCCGTCAAAACCATATCTTTATGTCACAGGCCTTGACGACGCGGCCTTTCGCACAATTCCCCTCAAATTAAAAGCAGGGAGATTGCCGCAAAACAGCGGAGAAATCATTGTTCCGGCGCACATTGAAGCCACCGGCGGCGCCCAACTGCATGTGGGGGATTCGGTAACCTGGGCGTTGGGGGGCCGCACAATCGAGGGCAAAAAAGTGTGGCAGAACACACCCTTCCAAAACGGAGAACGCGAAAACAGCGCGAAAGAGACCTTTGCGGAAGAGACCGTCAAAACCTTCACGATTGTGGGCATTTTTAAAAGACCGAGCTTTGAGGAGTATGCCGCGCCCGGATATACCGCGATTACAAAAATGGATTTGGAGCGCGGGGAAGGCAAAAACAGCCTTGATGTGTATGTCACATTAAAAAAACCCGGCAAGATCTATGAATATGCCAAAAGAATCGGCGCAAACACAACCCACGAATTCAACCAGGATTTGCTCCTTTTTTATGGCGTTTCTACCAACGATAGCTTCAACGCGGTGCTATATTCTCTTGGCGGGATCCTAATCATTATGATTATGATCGGCTCAATTTTGCTGATTTATAATTCCTTCGCCATTTCGGTCAGCGAACGCGCCCGGCAATTTGGAATTCTTTCGTCTGTGGGCGCGACCCAAAAGCAGCTGCAAAAATCGGTGCTGTTTGAGGGGGTTTGCATTGGAATGATTGGCATTCCCCTCGGGCTTTTGGCGGGTGTGGGAGGCATTGGCATTACGCTTCATTTTG
>JAITBA010000238.1 GCA_031283835.1 Oscillospiraceae bacterium | reverse complement strand
AGGGCAGCGGCCTGCCCGGCAAAATCATCAATGAGCTGGCGAAGTATTTGCCCAGCGAAGTTTTGCTTAGCCCCATGGGCGTCGAAAACCAGCGTCTGCGCACGCATTTGCAGCAGCGCAAAGTGCTGGCAGAGCCCTTGGACATTGCGTCGTTTGCGTCGGAACCCTGCCTGCAAGAGGTGCTGCGGCAGTTTGGCGACGATTGCGATTTGGCTGAGGAGCCCCTTGCTTTGCGGGCGCTTGGCGCGACGCTGGCCTACCTGCGGCAGGCGCAAAAAAGCGAGCGCTGTTCAATCCGCGGCGTGGAGCTTTATAGCGAACGGCAGTTCATGCGCATTGACGCGAGCTCTCGACGCAACCTTGAAATTTGCGAAACCATGCGCGCGCGCGAAAAGCGCGGCAGCCTGCTGTGGGTGCTCGACAAAACCAAAAGCGCCATGGGCAAGCGTCTGCTGCGCAGCTGGCTGGAGCGTCCGCTCACCCATCTGCCGCGCATCACACGGCGGCAAGGGGCGGTGCAGCAGTTGCTGGAGCAGACCGATTTGCGGCTGGATTTGCAGGAACAGCTGGCCCGGCTGCACGACTTGGAGCGTCTGATGAGCCGCGTGGTTTATCAAACCGCCAACGCACGGGAGCTTCGGGCCGTGGCGGCTTCGCTGGCGCTGTTGCCGCAAATCAAGGCCCTGCTGGCGCGGGTGGGGCAAAGCGAATATCTGCGGCAGCTGCACGGCGAGATTGACGCCCTGGAGGACGTGCGCGCTTTGCTGGAGGGCACGCTGACAGAGGAGCCCCCCTTCAGCGTGCGCGAAGGCGGCATGATCCGCGACGGCTATTTGCCGGAACTGGACGAGTTGCGGGCGATTGAGCGCGACGGCAAAGGCTACCTTGCCCGCATTCAGGCCCAGGAGCAGGAGCGCACGGGCATCAAGAAGCTGAAAGTCAGCTATAACCGCGTGTTTGGCTACTATATCGAAGTGAGCAATTCCTACAAAGAGCTGGTGCCGCAAGAATATATCCGAAAGCAGACCCTGAGCAACTGCGAGCGCTACATTACGCAGGAGCTGAAAGCGCTGGAAAGCAAGGTGCTGGGCGCGGGGGAGCGCATTGTTAAGCTGGAGTATGAAATTTTTACGCAGCTGCGAGAAGCGCTGGCGGGGGAATATCCGCGGGTGCGGCGCGGCGCGGCGGCGGCCGCAACGCTGGATGTGCTGTGCGCCTTGGCCGAAGCGGCGCAGCAAAACGGCTATTGCTGCCCCGAACTTATGCCCGGCGACGGCATCGAAATTGTGGAGGGACGCCACCCCGTGGTGGAAAAAATGCTGAATGGCAGCACGCCCTTTGTGCCCAACGATACCCTGCTCACACCTGCCGGGTGCCGCTGCATGGTGATCACCGGGCCGAATATGGCAGGCAAAAGCACCTATATGCGGCAGGTGGCGCTCATCACGCTCATGGCGCAGGTGGGCAGTTTTGTGCCCGCAAAGCATGCGTGCGTCGGTTTGGTCGACGCGATTTATACCCGCGTGGGTGCCAGCGACGACCTTGCCAGCGGCCAGAGCACCTTCATGGTCGAAATGAGCGAGGTGGCGCAGATTCTGCAAAACGCCACGCCCAAAAGCCTGCTGATCTTTGACGAAATCGGGCGCGGCACCAGCACCTTCGATGGCATGAGCATTGCCCGGGCGGTGTTGGAACACGCCGCGGGCAAGCACCTGGGCGCTAAAACGCTTTTTGCCACGCATTATCACGAACTCACGGCGCTGGAGGGCGCGGCGGAGGGTGTGCGCAACTTTGCCGTAGCAGTAAAGAAGCGCGGCGACGACATTACATTTTTGCGGCGCATTGTGCCCGGCGCGGCCGACGGCAGCTATGGTGTGGAAGTGGCGAAGTTGGCGGGCGTGCCTGCAACGGTGATTCAGCGTGCAAAAATGATTCTGAAGGAGCTGGAGACGCAGGAGCGCGCCAAGCTGGCTGCCACGGGGCAGGCCGCCGTGCTGGCGGCGGACGAAAGTGACGGCGGCTTTGCGGATTTGCAGGCAGCGGCGCTGCTAGACGCGCTGCGCGCCATTGACGCCGACACCCTCACGCCGATTGAGGCGCTGACAAAGCTTTATGAATTCGTAAAAAGAGCGAGGGAGATTTGATATGCCGTTCATTTTGCTGTTGGTGCCTTTGGTGTTTTTGGCGCTGTTTTTGTGGCGGTTCCATGTGCGGCGCACCAAGCTGACCACCGCCTTTTTGTTCCTGTGTTTTTTGCTGACGGCCGCTGTGCCGGCGACGCTGTTTGTGCGGGATCATCTTGGCAGCCTTTGGGCCAACCTGCTGACGTTGGTGCTGGGCGGGGTGTTGCTGGTGGTGGCGGCCTTCGGCGCTTATATCCTGGTGGGCTACCTGCTACTAAACACCGTGGCTATTGTGCGGCACGAGGGCCGCACTTTGCAGCATATGCTCACATTTTTGCTGGCACTGGGGATTGTTGTGCTGCTGCTGGCCGAGCGGTTTTTGCCGAATCAACCGCTGCGGCTGCTGCTGTTTGTGCTGGCGGGCCCGCTGGCGTATTATACGCTGCACCTGACGCAGTTTTTGGTCGGCACGGTTCTTTGCAATGTTTCGTGCCCGCCCAAGCGGCAGAACTACATCATCATACTGGGCAGCGGCCTCAAGAAGGACGGCGGTGTGACGCCCTTGCTGGCGGCCCGGGTCGACAAAGCAATCGTGTTTTATCAAAAGCAAAAAAAGAAGGGCGTGCCGCCGCCCAAGCTGGTGTGTTCGGGCGGCAAGGGCAGCGACGAGCGCCGCAGTGAAGCCGCCGCCATGGCGGCCTACGCCCGGGAACAGGGGATCCCGGCAGAACATATTTTGCTGGAGGATCGCTCTGTTAACACCCTCGAAAACATGCGCTTTTCAAAAGAAATCATGGATGCCGACGCGACGGGACAGCCCTACCGCTGCATCTATGCCACCAGCAACTACCATGTGTTGCGCGCCGGGATTTTTGCCCGCAAAGCGGGGCTGCATAGCAACGGCATTGGCGGCAAAACGGCGTTCTACTTTTGGACCAACGCCTTTTTGCGCGAATATATTGCCTACCTTAAGCTTTACCTCAAATGGAACGTGACGCTGGCAAGCGTGTTCATGCTACTGGGCGGCGGGGCCTTCTTTTTAATACCGCGGTGGCATGCGCTGGTGGGAGGGCTCATTGCGCTGGTGGGGTAAGTAAACAAACAACAAGAGGAGAACATATGCCACATATCCAAGTCCTTCCTCCCTACGTGGCCGATTTGATTGCCGCGGGCGAGGTGGTGGAGCGCCCGGCTTCGGTGGTGAAGGAGCTGTGCGAAAACGCGCTGGACGCCGGGGCCACGACGGTTACGGTGGAAATCAGCGGGGGCGGTGTGCGCAGCCTGCGTGTGACGGACAATGGTTGCGGCATTGCCCGGGAGGAAGTAAAAACGGCGTTTTTGCCCCACGCCACCAGCAAAATCGGCACGGCGGAGGATCTTGACCACATCGGTACCATGGGGTTTCGGGGCGAGGCGCTGCCCAGTATCGCGGCGGTGGCGCGGGTGCAGCTGCTCACTCGCACGGCCGACGCCGACGTGGGCACGTGCTGCGAAATCCACTGCGGCAAAGAAGTGACGCTGGCCGACGCGGGCTGCCCGGTGGGCACCACTGTGGTTGTGCGCGATTTATTCTGCCGCACCCCGGCGCGGATGAAATTCCTCAAAAAGGATGCGACCGAGGGGGGCTATGTGGGCGCGGTGCTGGAGCGCATTGCGCTTTCGCGTCCAGAAGTGGCGTTTGCGTTCATCCGCGAGGGCAAGCGGGTGTTTCAAACCCCCGGCGATGGCAGCGCGGGCAGCGCCGTGCGCGCGGTGCTGGGCAAGGCGTTCTATGACGGCATGCTTGGCACAAAAAACGCGCACAACGGCATCGAAGTCACGGGCTTTGTGTGCCAGCCAGAAGCCGCGCGCCCCAATCGCAGCCAGCAATACTTCTTTCTCAACGGCCGGTGGATCAAGTGCCCCACGGCCAGTGCCGCGCTGGGCGAAGCCTATAAGCGCAGCATTATGGCGGGCAAATTCCCCGCGTGCGTGCTCTATATCACGGTGCCGACGGGCCTGGTGGATGTGAACGTGCACCCCGCCAAAACAGAAGTCCGCTTTGCCGACGAGCGCCCTGTTTTTTCGGCTGTCTATCAAAGCGCCTATGGGGCGCTGCACACAGAAAGCAAAAGGGAGCGCGACGCGTTGCCTGTGCGGGCGCCGGTGTTTGCGTCTGCCCCGGCGGCGCCCCTGTCAAGTGATCCTCTGTCGCCCGCGTCGCAAATGCCCGCGTGTCAGCTGGCAATTTTGCTGCGCGACACGGCGGACGGCAACCCTTTGATTGAGGAAGAAGCCCCGCAGTTGCTGCGCAAAACCATTCCCCAGGCGGCACAAACGCCCGTGCGCCGGCCAACGGAAGCTATGCCCGAAGAGACACCGCCGCGAGATGTGCGTGTTGTGGGCGAGGTGTTCCGCACCTATATTTTGTGCGAGCGCGGCGGCGAACTGCTGCTGATTGA
>JAITBA010000201.1 GCA_031283835.1 Oscillospiraceae bacterium | reverse complement strand
ATCGGCAAATATGTCAAAGACAAAAAGACCGGCAAAAAGGTGGCCAGAGCCATCCCCGGCCACAGCCTGACCTTAGGCGCGCTGGGCTGCTTCATCCTCTGGTTCTGCTGGTATGGCTTTAATGGCGCGGCGGCCACGGATCTTAAGCAGTTCGGTTCCATCCTGCTGGTGACCACGATTTCCCCCGCCGTGGCAACCGTCACCACCATGATTTTCACCTGGATTAAATATGGCAAGCCCGATGTTTCGATGAGCCTGAACGGTTCTCTGGCGGGCTTGGTTGCCATCACGGCGGGCTGCGCCAATGTGGATGCCAAGTCTTCCGCTGTCATTGGCATTGTGGCAGGCATTTTGGTGGTGCTTGGCGTGGAACTTCTTGACAAAGTGCTTCACATCGACGACCCGGTGGGCGCGGTGGCTGTGCACGGAATCAACGGCCTCTGGGGTACCGTGGCAGTGGGTCTGTTCGCAAACCCCAACGTTCCCGGCGGCGATGGCCAACCCACTGGTGTTGCGGGCCTGTTCTATGGCGGCGGTTTTGGCCAGCTGGGCACGCAGATTTTTGGTGTGGCAATGATTGCAATCTGGACGGCCGCCACCATGACGCTGACGTTCTTCATCATCAAAAAGACCGTGGGGTTGCGCTGCACCAAGCAAGAAGAAATCGACGGCTTGGATATCCACGAGCACAACCTGCCCAGCGCCTATGCCGACTGGCTGCCCGCCGTGGATCAGAGCTTGGTTGGCGCGGCGGAACTGGCTGATCTTGCGCCCGCAGACATCAAAGTCAACGCCAACATTGCCGTGCCGGTGGTGAACACCACACCCGACGGCGTGAAAGTCACGAACGTGACAATTATCACCAAACAGAGCAAGTTCGAAGATCTTAAAGATGCGCTGGAAGAAATCGGGATCACAGGCGTGACAGTAACCAACGTGCTGGGTTATGGCATGCAAAAGGGTCGCGACGCAACCTACCGCGGTGCCAAGCTCGAAAGCAGCCTGCGCCCGAAGATTAAGGTGGAAGTTGTTGTGAGCAAGGTGCCGGTGGAGCTGCTTGTTGAAACCGCCAAAAAAGCCCTCTACACAGGCCAAATTGGCGACGGTAAAATCTTCCTCTACGGTGTGGAAAACGTTATCAAAGTCCGCACCGGCGAAGAAGGCTACGCCGCTCTGCAAGACAATGCCTGAGTACGGCGGGTTAGCCCCGGCGAAGTAACAGCAAGAACCTGTGTGCAAGCCAGTTCACCGTGTGTCTTTTGGCAGATTTTTCGCCGTGCTGCGTTGAATTTTTATGAAACACGCAAGTATTTCAGAAAAATTCGCATTGTTCGGCAAAAATCCGCTCAAAACCGAAACGGTGCGGGCGATGCATACAGGTTCTGTGCTTAATTTTATGTGGAACTGCTATCAATCACTGCAAACACCAAGGTGC
Source organism: Oscillospiraceae bacterium (assembly GCA_031283835.1). Taxonomy (GTDB): domain Bacteria; phylum Bacillota; class Clostridia; order Oscillospirales; family Acutalibacteraceae; genus WRMQ01. Next base: position 2,648 of record JAITBA010000201.1, on the reverse strand, counting down.
GCGCTTCGGTGAATTCGTAGGTGCAGGTGGAAAGCAGCACAATGTGGTCGTTTTCGCCAATTTGGACATCGCGCCAGCATTTGGCGTCGCGTTGCACTTTTGCCAAGAGCTGCTCTTTTTCGGCCGGGGCAAAATAAACCAGGTCCTTATAGTAGCTGCTTTTGGCATTGGTGACAATGCAGGCAAAAAATTGCATCTGATAGACGCCCGCCGGGGTGAAGAGCGTACCGGTTTTTGCTTGAGCAAAAAAGTCTGCGTCCTTAAAGCGCTGCAGTGTGCCAAACATGCGGTCGTCCTTCATGTTGTGGCCAAAAATAATGCTGTAATAGTCCGAAAAATCAGCATGACTGCGGTAATCCAAAAAAATGGAACCATATTTTGAATCGATTCCTTCCGGCGTTTTTTTCAGGTAGTACTCGTTGTTTTTGCCCTGCACCACCGGATAATCCACCGCCGTGCCCTGTATCTGAATCCACGCAACGATGTCGGGGCTGGTCTTTTGCAGGGCGGCGAAGTCCACTGTGTGTTCGTTGACGTTTTGGGCCTGGGTGGTGGGCGGTGGCGGCGCAGCCCGGAACGCCGCAGGCTCCTGCCACAACCGCCACCCGGCAAAGCCCACGCATCCAAGCGCCAGCAGAACCAACAGGCCGGAACAGCCAAATTTTTTGCGTTGCCGCATGCAAGTACCTCCATTCTCTTTCGCTTTTTAATAGTAGTGCGCCAAATCAAAAAAGTCAAGCCCTCCGCTGGCATTGCGGAGGGCCTTTTGTGTGATGAAATGACGAAGTGCAAATATCCGGGAATTTAGCGCACGACATCTACCAAATCCAGGAAGGCATGCTGCATGACGGAGGCGATGGTTGTGCTGAAGGTGAGCAGCAGCGCGTCGTTCAAGTTCGCGGTCAGGCTCCCGGTGTCGGTGAGCTGGCCGTCGATATAGCGCATTAAGAAATTCGTGCTGTCGCTGTCGGGGATGATATAGCCGATGGAATCGTTCACAAGATCGAAAATCATTAGGTCGGGGATGGTGTCGCGCAGCGGCGACAGTGGGTAGTCTTTGCCGCTCGCAGAGCCGTTTTTGCTGAGGTTGGAGCCGCCCAGCAGCAGTTCCGGCGAGGTTTCGCCCGGCTGAAGCAAAACCTTCACCTGGCTGCCAAGCTCCAGATAACCCACTTCCGTGAGGGTATAGGTTTTGCCGGCTTTTTTGTCGTTAATCATTTTGTTATCGGCCAGCCAAAGCTTGCCCACCGCCTTGAGTAGCGGGTTTTTCACCTCCACCAGCACTTCTTTGTGGGCAATGTTGAGCGTAGGCGCTACTACTTCTTCGTTTTGCATGTCTAGCAGAAGCCTTCCAATTGTCTGGCCATATTTTTGCGTGCCCTGCAAGCGGTTAAGGCCCTCGAGGCCTTCTGCGGGGCCAAGCCCGGCAGAAATCCGTGCGCCGATGGGGCCTTGCACAAACAAGAAATTCGCATCGCCCTCTTCTTGAATCACTTGCTCAATGTAGGGGATAAAATCGGCGGAAACCACGTTGCCGGGGTTGTCGTCGGTGATAAGCCCCACCCGCTCGGGGTGCGCGCTGAAGGAGGCGATAACCGTGGCGCGCGCATTGGAGTATTGCGTCGCATCGGGCACAAAGCGCAGCCGGTAGAGGTTTTCGTCCATCACATAGGGGTCTATCACGTCGCGCAAGTGGTCTTTGATGTTCTCTTTTGCAAAATAAAGCGTGCCCTCTTGCCGCTGCGCTGTTGCCGCGCGGATGGAATCCGCTGTCTGGTCAACCATGGTTTGCAAAAAAGTTTGGTCAATGCCCTGCATGGGCTGCACCAGCCCGGGCAAAAACGCCGCGGCGATGTTGTTGGGAATCAGCTGCAGCAAATCGTTGCCCCAAAGGCCCTGGGAATCGATGGCGCTGTGGCTGTGCGTCACCGCCACGTTAATGCTGCTGAGTGTGCCGTCATCCACCAAGTCGCTAAGCTTGGCGCGGATGGCCCGCACGTTTCCGTTGGCCAAGCCAATGACGTCCAGCACCGCAAAAGCCATGGCCCCGCGCCCTGTGCCGTCGTCCAGCACAATTGTGCGCACCTTCAGATAATCCTCGGCGCCTTCCGCAAGGCCTGCGCTAAAAATCGATTCTGTGGCGGTTTTGTTGAAATCGTAGCCGCCCATGCGATAGGCCTTGCTGCCAAAATCTGCCGGCATGATGGAGCGGCTGTCGTAGCCCAGCGAAAACACACCCTGCTGGTCTTCGAATTTGCTGTCGCCCGGCAAAAAATGTTCGTTGGTGTAGCCGTCGATGGGTTCGTGGCTGCGCGCGGCGGGGACCAGGGTTTCTACCGCTGTGAGGATGGTTTGGATCAGACGTGTGATCAGTGCGTCCACCGCGATGAAAAAACCGCGACCCGAAAATTGCGTGGCCAGTGGCAGGGAGGCAAAGTCCTTCACGTCCTGTGCGGTGTCGGCCAAAACGCCCAGCACGGCGTGCACCGCGCCCGGCACGGCGTCTGTGACGGCAGGGGGCAGGCCGGCCGCCTGCGCCGGCAGCGCACACACGCCTGTGAACAAAGCGACAGTGAGTAGGATAGCTAATACTTTCTTTTTCATGGGAGTCTCCTTTTGTTAATGATTGGAAGCGGATGTGGAATATT
>JAITBA010000165.1 GCA_031283835.1 Oscillospiraceae bacterium | reverse complement strand
CGAAAGTTTTATGCTGGCCATCAGCCTGGCGGTGGCCGCCATCCCCGAGGGGTTGCCTGCCATGGTGACGGTGGTGCTGAGCATTGGCGTGCAGCGCATGGCAAGGCAAGGGGCCATTGTGCGCCGCCTGCCCGCTGTCGAAACCCTGGGCTGCGCCAGCGTGATTTGCTCTGACAAAACAGGCACGCTCACGCAGAACAAGATGACTGTCACCCGGCTGGAGCCGGCCACCGGCGTGAGCGAAGGCCGTCTGCTGCAATACGCCGCACTGTGCTGCAACGCCGAAGTGCAGACAAACGGGCGCAAAAAAGCGACTCTTAGCGGCGACCCCACCGAAACCGCGATTATTGACGCGGCGGCGCGGCACAAAATTTTGGTGATGGAGGACCGCAAAAAATACCCCCGTATGCGCGAAACCCCCTTTGATTCGTCGCGCAAGCGCATGAGCGTTGTTTGCCGCCTGCCAGAAGGGCTTGCCATGATTGTGAAGGGCGCGCCGGATATTTTGTTGGCGCGGTGCAGCATGGACGAACACACCCGGCGCGGCGCGCTTGCGACCAACGAGCAAATGGCAAACCGCGCCCTGCGGGTGCTTGCCGTGGCGTATAAACCCGTCGCCCAGGCGCAAACCACCGGGGAGGAGCACCTCACTTTTTTGGGGCTGATTGGCATGAACGACCCGCCGCGCAAGGAAGCGCGCGCCGCCGTGAAAATTTGCCGCCACGCAGGCATCATCCCCATTATGATTACCGGGGACCACGCGGCCACGGCCAATGCCATTGCCCGGGAAATTGGCATCACCGACGGCACCCGCAGTGCCTTGACGGGCGCGACGCTGGACAAAATGAACGAGGAAGCGCTGAAAGAACAGCTCCGGGATTGCCGTGTTTTTGCGCGCGTAACGCCCGAACATAAAATGCGCATTGTGAAAGCCCTGCGCGCCATGGGGCATGTGGTCGCCATGACGGGCGACGGCGTGAACGATGCCCCGGCCCTGAAGGCGGCGGATATTGGTTGCGCCATGGGCAGCGGCACGGAAGTGGCCAAGGGCGCGGCGGATATGATTTTGACCGACGACAACTTTGCCACTATTGTGCACGCGACGGAGGCTGGGCGCGGCATCTATGATAACATTAAAAAGTCTGTGCATTTTTTGATTTCCAGCAATATTGGCGAAATTGTGGCCGTGTTTTTTGCGTCAATCCTTGGGCTGCCCACCCCGCTGCTGCCCATTCAGCTGCTGTGGGTGAACGTGGTCACAGACTCGGCACCGGCCATTGCCCTGGGCATGGAACCCACCGAACCGAATATTATGCGCCAGGCGCCCAAGCCGGTGAACCAGAACTTTTTTGACAAGACCCTTGCGCTGCACATGGCTATGGAGGGCACGCTCATGGGGGCGGTGACGCTTTTGGCCTTTGTGCTGGGGCGGCGGATGCTGGGCTTTGGGGGCGACGACCTGCCGCTGGGCCGCACCATGGCTTTTTCGGTGCTCAGCTTTGTGGAAGTGCTGCATGCAAACAACAAGCGCTCCGCGCGCTCCCTGCTGGCCATTGGCCCTTTTAGTAACAAGCAAATGAACTTTGCCAACGTTGTGTGCTGCGGCCTGCAGGTGCTGGTGGTTGCCTTTGTGCCCCTGTGCGAGATTTTTGGCACCGTTCCGCTCAACGGCCTGCAATGGTTGACGACCGCCGCCCTTGCGCTGGTGCCCACCGCCGCCATGGAAATTGAAAAACTGGGCACCGCCCTGCACGCGCGCCGCGCCTATCGCTTGCGACGCGGCTAACGTAAGGAATTGCCCAACAAAATTTTTAAGGCCCCTGCTAAGGTTTTAGCGGGGGCCTTTGGGTTGCTTATTGGGATTTGTGTGAATTGGCGCAGAGCAAAAGCAATTTTGAAACAGTGATTTTTAACGCGAGCGCAAAAGCAATTTTGAAGCAGAGGGCCTCAATGCGGTTGAAGGACACCTACGGCGAATTTGTAGCCGACGCTCCACACGGTTTGCAGGCTCCACTGGGCGCTGACACCCTCCAATTTTTCGCGCAGGCGCTTGACATGCACGTCGATGGTGCGGCTGTCGCCATAATAGTCGAAGCCCCACACTTCGTCGAGCAATTGGTTGCGCGTGAACACACGATTGGGGTTGCTGGCAAGATAAAAGAGCAATTCCAGCTCTTTGGGCGGGGCATCTACTCGTTTGCCGTCCACGTGCAGTTCGTAGTTGCCGAGGTTTACGCTGAGTTTTTCGAAGCACACTTCTTTGGGTGGGGCGACCTGGGCTTTTGCGCCGAGCGCTAAATCTTGGGCGGCGGCTTCGGTGCGGCGCAGCACTGCTTTGACGCGCGCGACAATTTCTTTGGTGTCGAAGGGCTTGGTCACATAATCGTCCGCGCCTAGCTCGAGGCCCAGCACTTTGTCGAAGATCTCGCTCTTGGCGGTGAGCATGATGATGGGCACCTGCGACGTTTTGCGGATCTCGCGGCACACCTGCCAACCGTCGAACACCGGCAGCATGATATCGAGCAAAACCAGCGCGGGCTTTTTTTCGGCGCAGATGCGCACAGCCGCGTTGCCCTCAAAGGCCAAAAGCACCTCGTAGCCTTCTTTTTCGAGGTAGAGCCGCAACAGCTCACAAATGTTGCTGTCGTCGTCGACCACAAGAATTTTTTGTTGTACCGGCATAGTGTTCCTCCGCGCATTTTTAGTTGGGGATGCTGACCCAGAGGGCGGGGCGGACATAGCGCTTGGCGTAATTCACGCCGCTGCCTGTGGTGCCAATCTCGCCGGCCGCGCTGACGGTGGCGGCCAAAAAAGCCTTGCTGCCCGAAGTGCGCAGCCACCAATACACGTTTGCGCCGCCGTTGAAGCTTGCCTCGCGGGCGGCATTATCGGCAAAGTAGAGCTTTGCCTCGGGCACCGAAAGGCAGAACACGGCATCGCTGCCCACGGTTTGCACTCTGTCGCGGTCGTTTTTGGGCAAGCTTTGCAAAAAGGCCCCGTTGAGGTAGGCGCGCAGAGAACTGGTTTCCCAGGTGACATCCTCAAGGGAGGTGTGGTAGGGGAGCTCGGCCAACATGTTTTTTAAAAGAAGAAGACGGTTGCCGTCTTTTTCCTCGAGCACAAGCCAGGTGCGGCCCGCAAATTCCACTTCGACGACACCGCGGCTTGCAATCACAGCGTCTTGCAGCGCTTTTTTGAGCGCTTGCGCGTCGCGGAAATCGCCCAGGGCATCGTAGGTATCGTAGGCTTGCGCCGCTTTATTTTCGTTTTTTTGTTTTTGCGCGCCGGAATATTTGCTCTGTGGGACGACAAAGAAGATAACCAGTGCCACCAGCGCCGCCAGCACCACAACCCCGCCGCCCAAAAAGATGAACCGCTTCTTTTTCATATATAAGCCCTCCTTTTTTATTATACAGCATTTTGCGCCGAATTGCAAGAAGTATTTATAGATAAAAAATAAAAACCAGAAACAGGCAAGATGACCAAAATTTAACAAAAAAAAAAAAAAAAATAGTTGACTATTTTGCATAGCGGTGATATAATCTTAGTGTGAGATGAGAATTATGGGCATTGTTCGTATTTTTGGATGGGAAGTGGTCACATATGCAGTCTTGGCTCTGGTCGCGCACAAACCAATTTTAGTAAAGAAAACCAAACAAACAGATAGTGAGGGAGAATCGTATGAACACAAAGAAACCATTGGCCACGAAGGTACTTAGCGTGCTGCTGAGCCTTGTTATGCTGCTGGGCGTTGTGCCCTTTGCGCGCATTAGTGTGCACGCGGAGGAGTCGTTGCTGACTTCGGCCGCGAACGTGATGTACCTTGCCGATTTGGGAACCCCCGACGGCAAGTACCGCGCGGCACGCATGCTGGCGACGCTGGTTAACAGCAACTGGAACCACGAAACCGGCAGCGCCAGCACCAGCGACGGCGACATTGACGATGGCGGCTATGACAACTACGTCATCAACAACGGCGCCAACAACAACATTCCCAAGATTTTGGCAAGCCTGGGGCTGTCGAACTATTTGGGGCTGCTGACCGGCCTAACCACCGGCAACGGCGGCGTGATTGGCCATGTTAGCACAACCAACAAAAACACGAGCGACTGGGAACAAGGCCAAAGCATGGGCAATGTGAGCGGAACCAACAACGGTAACACCAACGGAACGCATTTCAAGAACGAAGCGGTGATATCCTGGACCGTTGTGCAAGTCACCAAAGGCGGCTCGAAACCGGATTGGCCCGGTTATCGGACGGATTATGGAACGGGGGGCGTGCTGGAATCGCTGGACAAGAGCTTTGTCCTCACCCGCGGCGTGGCGGCGGCTCTGCTTGCGGAAGACGAAGGCACAAAAGTCAGCACCATTCCGGACGACATTGCAACAAGCGGCTCTTTTAACTCCACGCACCAAGTCAAATGGAGCAATTATGGGCGACAGCTCTTTGAAGGCGGCAATATTTTAAAATATTGGAGACAGGCCCTGTCTTACCGCTTTGGCTGGCACTATTTGAGTGCCGTCAGCTTTAGCGAAACGACCACCAGCACCGCCGACGTGAAGAAAGTGCTGGAAGACTGGGAAGAACACTACACGGACGAATATTTGACGCAGGATTTGCGGAAGTTGGCGGACATAGATGCCGAGTTGGCGAACATTGATTCGTTCTTGGCCGCCCTGGACGCGAACGAAATCACGGAAGAGCTGCTCGCGAAATATGAGCTTAACTCCCGCGCCGAGGTCGAGGCGTTCCGCGTCGAAGTCGAGAACATGAAGGTCTTCTGGGCCAACGTGGGGATCTACGAGCCGTATGTGGAGAAGTTCCACGGCGACGCGACGCCTTATGACAGCGAAGGCTATGTGAATATTGCCTATCTCGACTTTGACGAGAGCGTGGCCAACGGCGTGTTTTATCACGAAGACGGCACTGCCTACACCCTGGAGGAGCTGATTCAACTCCGCACGAATTCGACGTTGGACTTCAACTTTTTGAACAACCTGCGCAATCCCTCCGCGGGGCTTGGCATGGTGAAAACCGAGCTGGAGGAGAATAACGGGCTTAATTTTGCCCTGATTGACCAATTCCGCACCCGGCTGAACCATGTGATTGAGGTCACGCAGCTGCAGGAATACCGCGCGTGGTTTGACACGACAATCCCAGTCGTCATTCTGCCCTACGAAGAAGAGGGCGCCATCGGCGACGAGGATTTGCTTAGCCTTTATAACACCGCGTTGGCAAAATACACGGCCGTCACCGGCAGCGACGCCGGCGGGAACCCTTACTACACCAGCGCGGCCAAAAACCAGGTTTTCCCCGAGAGCATTCAGTATTTGACGGATTATGTCGCCGCCATTGCGGAAGAGATTTCGGCCCGCAAGCTGCGCGACAACGTCTCGAAGTACTATGCGTATTTTCATGAGGGCCGCGTTAGCACGCCGCCCGCGGATTATGACAAAGACACCCTGAAACAAGAATTTGTGGACGGCAACGTACTGGTTTCGGAAATTCGCGACGAATTTTCGCCGGAGGCCATTGCGCGCGCCTTTGGCACCGACGTGGACAATATTTTTGCCGCCTATGTGAACGCGTTGCGCGAAGAAATGCTGCGCCTGCTCAAAAACAGCCTGAACGATATACTTTCGGCCTACCAGGCGTCGGGCAACCGCCTCACTGTGCGCAACTTCCCCACAGTGAAAAAGCAGATTCGCGGCACGTATAACGACCAAGGGCTGGTGACGCTTTCCATCGAGTACGCAGAGTACTACGAACAAGTGCGGGGCATGGACGCCGCCGTGGACGCCACCCTGGCCACCGTGGGAGCCTTTGCCGCCAACTTTAATCTTTTTGCAAAAACCAACGGCTATCAGGGCGGCGACTACGTCCCTGTGACGGACGAGGAGCTGAACTACCCTGTGAGCGCCGCCAACGACGGCAACACAATCAAAATCACCACACCCGACCAGGATTATGTGGTCACCCCCGAAAAAATGGAGGCGGTCATTGCAAAGCTGGATGCGCTGCTAGCCTCCGAGACCTTTGCAAGCTTGCTGGGCGTAGATGTTTATGCAGCTGTGCCCAACCCTGATCCTGATCCTAATCCCAACCCGGACCCGGAACCCGACCCTGATCCCAACCCCAACCCCGGTCCTAACCCGGAACCCGCACCAGACGGCGGCGGGGACGCGGGCTTTACGCTGCCGCCCATCACGCTGCCGGACATTGACCTAGGCTTTGCGGCCTCTTTGGGCGAGCGCGTAACCACGGCTTCGGGGCACCACCGCATTGACGCAAACCGCGCGGGCGTGTTCATTTCCATCCTGCGCTACCTCTTTAAGCTGATTAAAAACCCGGCGTTCATTGGGCCGCTGCTGGATGCCCTGCTGGGCACCCCTGCGGATTCGACTGACCCGGTTGACCCAACTGACCCGGTTGACCCGGTTGACCCAACTGACCCAACTGACCCGACCGACCCGACTGACCCGACTGACCCAGTTGACCCACCGGTGGAGCCGGCGTTGCAGGAGCTGATTGACAAGCTGCTGAACGACATCAACGCGAAGGCGAACGTGGTTGTGGGCGAACAGATTTCTAGCGCGCTGCAGGTTGTGGTGGGCGATATCCTCAAGGGGATTTATTCGCAGGACACCGTCAACTCGCTGGTGGGCATGATTTATCCTATGCTGTTTGACACCATTGACCCGATGATTGGTCCTTACGAAAGCATCTTGAGCGCAATCAACGTCAACATCACATGGTTTAGTTTCTTTTATAAGCCCAACACCCTCGCCGGGGTCGGTACCGACAATGTGCCGGTCATCAACCCGAAGTACGAAAAAGTGAGAAGTGCGCTGAACGCGGCGGGCACCAACTGGAACAATATTTTGGTGCCGGTTGACCCCGCTGTCCCGGATGGCGCCAAAAAGGCCAACCTGGACTGGGGCTTTGAAGACGGCGACAAAGACGCCTTTATTGAAGCGCTGGGCAACGCCTTGGCGGGCATTTCGGCGGTATTAAAAGCCGCGCTGGCCAACCGCGGGCACCACCCACATCAAATGACAGGCATCGGCGCAAAAATCCACGTGGATATTCCCGCCAACCAAGGCTATGCCAAGTCGATTCTGCCGCTGTTCGAAATCCTCGGCATTCCAGAGAGTCAGTACTTGAGCGTCGCGGATTACGAAGCGATTGTAAACTACTGCTCGAGCCCGAAGACAAAAGGCGACGGCGTCATGGGCATCGGCGCTTGGTATAATGACTATGAACATGGCAACAACTACAATATTTCGGTGCCGCTGCTTTCCAACATCCTCAACCCGCTACTGTATTGGGTGGAAAACATGATGTTGGAGGCCCCGATTCGCACCCTGGTGGATGTGACCCCGAGCCTGGCCTATCTGTTCGAGTTCAACATGCTCAGCGCGGGCATTAAGGACGCGATTAATACCACAATCAATATCAGCGGCAGCATGATGGGCTTGAGCATAGCCGACGAATCCATCCCGCTTTCCAGTGCGCTCAACGTTGACCAGCTTTTGATGGATGCGGGCATTGATATTTCGAGCCCCACGGCGCTGTTGAACGGCTTGCTGGGCGGCGGGGCAGCCCCCGAAGGTGGCGCGGACGTGACGCTCCCGGCGGACATTGCCGCGGTGCTGGACTTGATTGCGGGCGATGCGGAGCAAACCATTGCCAGCCTGGTGGAGCTGCTGCTCCCGCCGACGTATGCGCAGCCCGGCGTCAGCTATGGC
>JAITBA010000022.1 GCA_031283835.1 Oscillospiraceae bacterium | reverse complement strand
TATTGGTCAAATCCAGTATATGCTCTTTGACAAAGCGCTGACTTTTGGCGGAACCGCGCGCTTCTATGGCTGCAATAATGAGAATGCGATCCATGGTTTCTTGCACGGCAGGCGGGTAGTGGAAGTCCGCCATCATCAGTACTTCGCGGGGGGGTGCGGTTTCGGCTAGCGCCAGCATTTTTTGCAGGTTTGGGGCGGCCATGCGCTGCTGGTGCGCATAAAAATCATACATAGCTTGCAGCAGCTCTTGCTTGGACGCAAAGTGGTTATAGATGGAGGCGACTTTTATGCCGGCTTGCGCGGCAATATCGCGCATGGTGACGCAGCCATAGGTCTGTGCGGAAAACAAGCGCACCGCCGCCAAAAAAATTTTTTCGCGGGTGCCGCCTTTGCCCAAAATTATTTGTTCGCCCAAATCACATACCTCATCTATTTGTTGAACGGTTTGAATCGTGTTGACACGCCCTTGTTTCTTTAAAAAACAGTATAACGAACGATCGCTCGTTTGTCAATACAAAAAAAGAAATATCTGGGAATTATTTGCAAAAAAATTTTGTTGTTGCTGCGGCGTATTGCATTTTTGGGTTTGTGCGCAATGGCGCCGGCGCGCTAGAGAAGCACAATCCCCTTCCCCTCGCGAGAAATAACGCCTGCCCGGGCGAGTGTCTCCAACGCGCGGTAAAGCGAAGCGCGACCCATGCCAATGGCTTGTGCCAGGGCGGTTTGGCTGGGCACGGCACACACCAAACGGCCTTGTTCATCCATCACGGCGGCGGCGCGCAAATGGCACTCGAGCCGGCGGGCGGCGCTGCCCGCAGTGAGCGCGTCTAGGCGGCCGTTGAGATAATACACACGCTGCGAAAGGTAGGCAATATAGTCCGTGGCGACGGCGGGGTATGCTTTTAGTAAGTCGTCAATGGCCTCTTTGGGCAAAAACAGCACACGGCAGGGCTGCGCCGCCACAATTTCGGTTGGGTAATGTCCTTCGGAATTGTACAGCGTCGCCAGGCCAAAATAATCGCCCGGGCGGTGGACGCTAAGAAGCAGATGCTCCTTGCGCACCTGGGCAAAGCCCGCCAGCACCAGACCCATTGCCTGCACAAACGGCACATCTCCGCCCCAAATTGGCGCCCCTTTTGCAAAAACACACACCGCGGCACGGGCAGCCAACAACTTCTCTAGCGCCGACGTTGGCATTTGCCGCCAAATTTTGTGCGTGCGCAAATACGCCGCCACCTGCCGCACCTCCTGCGGCGCAAGGGTTTCGTTGCTCATAGAAAATCTCCTTCGTTCTCTTGCGTTTTTATCCGTTGTTATTATTCCATTAAATAGAAAAAATCCAACGCTTTTTTATTTTTATATAAAAAATGCTTGCTTTCGCGGGCGTTTTGTGATACAATGAATTCATAAATTATATCGGAGGAGAAGAATGCATGAAAAAACACTTTAGCGCGATCCTTGCCCTGTTGCTTGTGCTGGCAATGGCGATTGGCCTGGCGGCTTGCGGCGACAAATCCGACGAAACGAGCAGGCTCGAAACCACCAGCGAATCCTTCCCCGCATCCTCAACCACTGCCCTGCCTGTTAACGGCGAAGTCACCGACGAGACCGTTGGCATTGACCCTTCGGCAACGACCACCGAAGTGACCACCGACGCGACCACTGACCCGAACGCGACCACCGACCCGAACGCGACCACCACCACCGCCGCGCCCACTAAGCCCGGCGAAACCACCGCAAAGCCCGCTGTCACCACCACAAAGCCCGGCAGCAAACTCACCACAAAGCCTGTTGAACAAGCGATCCCCGATTTGTCTACCGCTTCCAACGCCGTGAAGCTGGAATGGTTCAACAAATTTGCCAACAACGTGCGCACCGCAAAGCCCGGCTTTAAGCGTGATAGCAAGGAAGAGCTTGGCAAGCTGGAGTTCACCGGCGTTGTCAGCGCGTTCAGCGGGATTATCGATTCCATCAAAAGTGATCTGATGCCCGGCGGTTGGGAATACGAAACCGTTGCGAAGGGCAGCGGCAACGATGGCAAGTTTCTTTCCGAAAACGCCAACGCGTCCGACCTAAAAATCAGCGACATTACCTCCATCAAGGCCAGCAAGAGCGGCGAAAACTGGGTGATTACTGTCAAGATTATCCAGGAAAAGAACCCCACCAAGGGCACCGCCAGCGCAAACTCACGCGTGAACTGCATTGCCACCCCCGACGATGTGCTGTCCGAAATCACCGGTGTCAGTGACCTCATCACCGCCGACGTGAGCAAGTGCATTCTCACCTATTACGACGGCTATGCCACTATCACCGTGAACCCCAAGGGCCAAGTCATTTCCTCCGAGAGCGGTTTTAAGGTGAGTGCTGACGCCAAAGAAGTGAAGCTCAGTTTCATCAAAACCGACGTAACAGCCCCCCAGAGCACCGTGGTGAAGTGCCACGATTTTGTCTGGTAAAACCTTTGATTTGAAGACCCTGATTTGCCCGGTGGCCTTGCTGCCGGGCAATCTTTTTCTTGCTTTTTTGCGGCTCATGCATTATAATAAAAGCAAAACAACGAAAAGAGGATTCTTGTATGAAAAAAATACTGCCTGTTCTTTTGGTGCTGGCGCTGGCCGCGGGCCTTGCGAACTGTGCCACGCCCAACGCGGAGGTGACGACGGAATCCAAGTCGTCAGCCACAACAACCACGGTGGCCACCACGGAACTCACCACGCCAACGAGCGAGCCGACGCCCGAAACCACAACGGAACCCGAATCGCTGCCCGTGGTGAACCAGAGCACCACAACCACCACGCAGGTTTCGGTCACGCAAAAACCCGTTGAAACCACAACAAAGCCGACCACAACAAGAAAAATCACCACAACAAAGCCGACCACAACGACCAAAAAGCCGACAACAACCAAAAAACCGACCACAACGACCAAAAAGCCGACGACAACCAAAAAGCCGACGACGACGACACAATCCTCTATGAATGCTGACAACGCTCTAAAGCTCTTTAACGACGCCACAAAGAACGCGGTGCGCAGCAAAGCGGGCTATAAAAAAAGCCGCACCACCGTTCTGACCAACCTGGATTTTGGGATTCTCGGCAGCATAGCGATTGTGAAGGACGCGGTGAATGAATTTTTGGGCGTGGGCACGACCAACTACAGCGTGAACAAGGGCAGCGACAGCAACTATTTGCGGGCCAGCACTTTTGGCGCCGGCGATGTGGAGAACGTCACTTGGCAGCAGGACGGCAAGGGCTGGAAAATCACTTTGAATGTGAAGGAAGGCAACACCCGCTGGAGCGGCGGCAGCGACCGCGCACCCATCGACAACGGCCCGCTGTGCTTTGGAACCGACGACAACGGCGACTATGACCACAAAACCGCGCGGAATATCTACACCGCCATCAACAACGCCGAAGACGCCAGCACCACAGGCATTGGCGAAAAAGCCAGCAACGTCAAGTTTGTGGCGACGATTGATGCCGCCGGGCGCCTCACGAGCCTTGCCGCCAGCTTCAACATGCACGTCGATATCGACAGCGTCAAATACAGCTTTGCCACGCTAAAAAACAAATCGGGCGACGGCACCGTCAGCATCCTTTACTCCGATTTTGCCTAACATTTGATGATGCCTTCGATGTCGTAGAAGACGATGTTGGCCACGCCGTTTTGCTTGAGTTCTTCGGTGGTTTTCCATAGGGCCGACATTTCCATGATCACCTGGAGGGAACACCAACCGTCGAAGCCATAAACGTCGAGCACCACCGGCGTGCCGATGAGAATGGGAGAGGGCGGCGCGGCGGCGTCTTCCGCACGGAGGGCGTCGTCGCTTTGGAACAGACCTGTTTTTTTGCCCAAAATGGCACAGACGGCTTCGAGCCGGTCTTTTTGCACGCTCATAATCACGCGTTTGTAGTTTTTGGCAAAAAGATAACATTCAATGCGCTCAATCAGGCTGTCGATGATCTGCCGCCGTGCGGGGTCGCCGTCGGCACCGGCGTTGGCAATGAGCACAGTTTCGGAATTGAGAATGTTGTAGAAAACCTCGAGGTTGTTTTGGCGCAAAGAACTGCCGGTGGACACCAAATCCACAATGGCGTGGGCGTAGTTGATGAGGGGCGCGACTTCTACGGAGCCGGCAATGTCGATAATTTTGCAGTTTTTTATGCCTTTTTCCCGCAAAAATTCCTCTGTCAGGCGACGGTAGGAGGTGGCGATGCGCTTGCCGTGCAGGTCTTGCAGGGTTTTGATATCGGAATCGCGGGGGACGGCCAGGGCCAAAAAGCACTTGCCAAAACCAAGGTGCTTTTTTAGTACGCTTTTGGGCTTGCGGGCTTTGGGGTGTGGGGAGGCGTCGTCGCGCAGGGTTGGGTTGCCGGTTTTTTCCCAATATTCATTTTCGCCCACAATGCCAAGATCCGCCACACCCGCTTCCACCAGGCTGGGGATATCGTCGTCGCGCACAAAGAGCACTTCGAGGGGAAAATTGCCCGACCGGGCCAAAAAACCCCGCTTATCCTGGGTGATGGAAATGCCGGAGCGCTTGAGGATGGACAGGGTTTCCTCGGTGAGCCGCCCGTCTTTTTGCACCGCCAAGCGCACACGCACCTGGGTGTCTTCTTCGGGGAGCGCGTCGTCGTTGCGCAGGCTGCACTTGTCGTTAAAGGCAATGTCAGAGATTTCGTTGCGGTCTTTTTGGGCATAGAGCGCCACGAGGGGGATCTCGACACCGTCGTTGCGCAGACGGCGGCGGTACATATAGTAGGCCCACTCGCGGTCGCCGTAGGAAAAGTGCCACCATTCGCCGTCATAAGGCACAAACCCTTGTTCGCACATGATGGCGCGCAGGGTGGTGCGGTGTTTGCGCTGCTCGTCGGCGATGGCCTCGGCGGCATAGTAGACGTTTTTGTCGCTCAACTCGCTGATGTCGGTGCCAAAATCGAGAAACTTGCCTTTCCCATAATCAAAAATAATCACATCCACCGCGCCGCCCGTGGGGTGGCCCGCCACTTCGGGGCAGGCGATTTTGCGGTGGGCCGCTTCGCGTAGGGTTTCTTCGTTGGCATTGGGCTGACGCTGCTGCTCTTCCGCATAAATCCGCTCATAGAGAGCCCGCTGGATGTGCGGGCTGCGGTAGCCGTAGGTGACGATGATCTGGCAGGTTTCGTAGCCTGCCTTGCGCTTGAGCGCTCTGTCGGCCGCCGTGAGCTTTTTATAGACCGCCGTGCGCACGATGATGTTGGGCATCTCGTTTTCCATGTCGCGCAGGGTTTGGTAGCGGCCAATCACGCCGCTGCCGGAACTGGGGATAACATAGAAGCCCTCCCGGTCGGTGTCGGGGTTGCACCGCGTGACGGTGAGCAGATCTTTGCACAGCACAAAACTGGCCTCAAGCCGCTGAAGCCGGGCTTCTTTTAGTTCGTTAAACGCGGAGTTCGGATTGGAAGGGGACATGGATGCTGCACCTCGCTGTGTTATTTTGGTCCGCTTAATTTTTCGTACGATAAAAATATGCGTTCGTCGTCTGCGCCAAAGCGCTGCCGCAGGCCCGGAACCTCCCGGAAACCAAACCGTGTGTGCAGGCGCTGGGATTCGATATTGTCGCTGCGCGTGCGCATGAGGATACGCCGCGCCGGGGTGTGCCAGGTTAGCATTTGCAACAGCGCCGTCGCAATGCCCTGCCCCCGATACCCAGGGTACACACAGATGTCGGCGTGGTACCAATCGTCGGCCGCACCAAAGCCGAACTGCGCCATCAGCGCCGCCACGTCTTCTTGCGATGCCAGCGGCACAGACGCCGCCAGACCCGCCACCCGCCCTTGCGCGTCAACGCAAAAAAGCAACACGCCCTGTGCCAAATACTGTTGCAGCCGCTGTTTGAGCCACAGGGGCGTCACCGTTGCGTCGTCGTAGCGCGAACCGGGGCCGAAGGACGCCTGATAACCCGCAAAGACGTTTTCGCTTTCGGTTGCCCAATAGGCTTGCAACTGCGCCGCACCCTGCACGCGGAGCAAACGAAAATCGCCCCAGAAGCGCACGCCATCTGTTTGCACCGGCCCCAAAATGCACGCGTCTGCCGCGCAAAAATCCTCGCCGCATTGCACGTGGGCGGCAATCACCTGCCCCGAAGGCTGATGCAGCTCCAGCGCGGTGTCGCGAAAGCCCTCCGTCGCGCATTTTGCAAGGGCCACGGCCATTGCGCCGCTGCCGCAGGCGGTTTCGTAGAACATGGTGTCAATCGCCGCCACACGCACGCATGGGTGCATGTGCAGCATGCCCTGCTTGGATTCGAGAAACACCACGCCCGCCGCCGGTTTTGCAAGCAAACCATATTGCCGCAGAATTTTGTGCGCGGCGCGTTTCAGCGCTTCTCTATCCTGAAGCAAAAAGGGCGCCGCCTGCGCGGGGGCAACAACAACGTGCGCAATGCCCTCCAGCGTTGCCAGCAAAAAGCCGGGCGCAAGCACCCGCACTTGCCGCAGGTCAGGTTCCACGGGCATTTGCGCAAAAGCGTGCCCATTGGTTGTGACGCCTGCGCGCAAAGGGGCTTGCACCCCAGAAACCGTCAGCCGCACTTCGCCCGGCCGGCCGCCGCAAATATACCATGCCGCCGCGCGGGCCGCGTTGCCGCAGAATTCGCCGCCGGCCATGCACAACCGCGACGCGGCCAAATCCAAAAAGCCCACCTGCTCCACCTGCGGGCATGCTTGCATAATTTCGTCATTGATGGCCTTGCGCCGCGCGGGGTCGTCTTCGCGGCCAAACACCAGCGCGGTGTCGTTGCCGCCCGGCACCAGAATCTGGTAAGCGTACCGCACCTGCGCACCTCCTATTCTTTTTTTGAAAAGAAAAAGAAATTACTTCGCTTCGCTGTGTTCTGGCTAGCATTCGCTATGCACCACTTGCGCGCGTGCGGCTAGGGCGAACAACTTAAGCAATTGTGTGAGATTCGCTTTCGCTATGCAACGCTTGCGCGCGTGCGGCCAGGGTGTCAAAGGGGACTTTTTCTTTTATCACCTGGCCGTCTTGCTTATATTGCAGCGTGAGCAGACCGGTTTCCTCTTCCTCCGTGCCAATGACCACGGTGAAGCGTGCGTCTTTTTTGCTCACATACTGGAATTTTTTTTTGACGCTGCATGCTTCCAGCAGCACATCTGCCTTGCAGCCGCCCGCACGCAACGCTTGCGCCGCCCGCAGCGCGGCGGGCGTGTTTACGGCCTGCAGGGGCACCACCACCGCGTCGGCGATGGTTTTTTGGGCACAAGGGATCAGCCCAATGGCGCGCAGCTGATAAAACAGACGGGTGAGGCCGATGGAAATGCCCACGCCGGGCAGTTTTTCGTCTGTGTAGTAAGACGCTAAATCGTCAAAGCGGCCGCCCGAACAAACGGAACCCAAACGGGGGTACGCGTCGAGCTTGGTTTCGTAAACAGTGCCGGTATAGTAGTCAAGCCCGCGCGCGATAGAAAGATCGATAGTAAAATAAGCGGGGTCAACGCCCATGTCCAGCATAAGGGCTGTAACCGTGTCGAGTTCCTCCACACCGCTCAAAAACAGCGCGTCGTCAACGCCAAGGCCCCGCAGCTGCGCAAGAATTTCGGCTACACTGCCCCGGATTTGGATGAACCGCAGGAGGGTTTCGATTATTTTGGGGCCAAGACCCTGTTCGGCCAACAGGGTTTGCAGTTCTTTGGCCAAAATTTTTTCGGATTTATCTAGGATACGCAGAATTTCTGCCGGGTCAGCCTGAATGGACAGCGCGCGGAACAGGCCGTTGAGCAGCTTGCGGTTGTTGATACGAATGGTGAACTTGCCAAAATCGAGGCGCTTGAACACCTGGAAGATGATGCTGGGGATTTCGGCGTCGTAGGCAATGGAGAGGCTGCCACGGCCAATCACGTCGATATCGCACTGATAAAACTCGCGGAAACGCCCCTTTTGTGGGCGTTCGCCACGGTATACTTTTGCGATGTGGCTGCGGCGGAAGGGAAACGAAAGGTCGTGAAAGTGGTCGGCTACATAGCGCGCCAAGGGCACGGTGAGGTCGAACCGCAGCGAAAGCTCGGCCCTTTCGCCCGCCTCGTCGCTGGTGCCCGCGCCGCCGCCGCGGTTTTCCACACTATAAATTTGCTTTTCGGTTTCGCCGCCCGCCTTGGCCAGCAGGGTTTTGCTGCGCTCAATGGCCGGGGTATCCAGCGGCGTGAAGCCGAATTGCGCATACGTTTCCGCAATCACGTCCTTCATGCGGTTAAAGGCAATCTGCTCTTCCGGCAGCAGTTCCATGAAGCCGGGCAGCACCCGCGTGATAATTTCTTTTTTCTCGCTGTCCATGGCGATCAATCCTTCACATGATTATATTTGCACAAAAACAAAAAGAAAATGCCTGCAGCGCGATCTGCTCGCCGCAGGCATGCAATCCTACTACAAAAAACTGCGGGCTAATCAAAAGAAAAACCTGCGGCGCGAACGAGCCGCACCGCAGGTGCTGGGGTACATGATGGGACTCGAACCCACGATCTCCTGAGTCACAGTCAGGCGCTTTAGCCGACTAAGCTACACGTACCATCTTAATCTATCCGCAACAAACAACGCACCCGCACCACAGATATCTTATACATTATAGCCGTTTTAAGTGCGCCTGTCAAGCCCTTTTGAGGAATTTGCAGAAAAATTTTACCTTGACTCCCCTCTCCTGTTCCTGTATAATAGTAGTATAGAATATCTGTCTTAAAAAAAGGAAACACACAGAAGGAGAGCGCTATGCCAAAGAATATCACCGAAAAAATCATCGCCGCGCATTTGCTGGAAGGCGACATGGGCACGCCGGGCAGCGACATTGCCCTGCGCATTGACCAAACGCTCACGCAGGACGCCACCGGCACCATGGCGTACCTGGAATTTGAGGCCATGGGCGTGCCGCGCGTCAAAACAGAGCTGAGCGTGGCGTATATTGACCACAACACCCTGCAAAGCGGGTTTATGAATGCGGACGACCACAAATTTATTCGCAGCTGCGCACGCAAGCATGGGCTGCAATTCAGCCGGCCGGGCAACGGCATTTGCCACCAGGTGCACCTGGAACGCTTTGGCAAACCCGGCAAAACACTGATAGGCTCCGACAGCCACACCCCCACCGGCGGCGGCATCGGCATGCTAGCCATGGGCGCGGGCGGGCTGGATGTGGCGGTGGCCATGGGCGGCGGGGCGTATCATATCCCCATGCCAAAGGTGACGCTGGTTCGCCTGAAAGGCAGCTTGCAGCCCTGGGTGGCGGCCAAAGACGTCATCCTCGAGGTGCTGCGCCTGTTGCATGTGAAGGGCGGCGTGAACCGGGTCATGGAATATGGCGGGCCGGGCGTTTTGGGCCTGCGTGTGCCGGAGCGCGCCACCATCACCAACATGGGCGCAGAGCTTGGCGCAACCACCAGCGTGTTCCCCAGCGACGAGGTGACACGCGCGTTTCTTGCGGCGCAGGGCCGCGCGGCAGACTGGACGGCGCTTGCGGCGGATGAAGACGCGCTTTACGACGCGGTTGTGGAAATTGACCTTTCGCGCTTGGAGCCGCTGGCGGCGTGCCCGCACATGCCGGACAACGTGAAAAAAGTGCGCGAGATTGGGCAAATCAAGGTGGACCAGGTGTGCATTGGCTCGTGTACCAACTCCAGCTTGCAAGACATGCTGCAGGTGGCGGCAATTCTCCGGGGCAAAACCGTCGCGCCCGGTGTGAGCCTTTCGATTGCGCCGGGCAGCAAGCAGGTGCTCACCATGCTGGCGCAAAACGGCGCGCTGGCCTGCATGGTTGCCGCGGGCGCGCGGATTTTGGAAAGCGCGTGCGGGCCGTGCATTGGCATGGGGCAAAGCCCCCAAAGCGGCGGCGTGAGCTTGCGCACTTTTAATCGCAATTTTGAGGGCCGCTCCGGCACTGCCGACGGGCAAATCTATCTTGTGAGCCCCGAAACGGCGGCCGCCAGCGCGCTAACAGGCGTGTTCACCGACCCCAGGGAGCTGGGCGCGGCGCCAAAAATCACACTGCCGGCGCAATTTTTGGTGGAGGACAACATGATTGAACCGCCGGTGCCAGAAAGCGAAATGGACACAGTCGAAATCGCCTACGGCCCAAATATCAAGCCTTTTCCTCTCGCGGAGCCGCTGCCGGAAAGCCTTGCGGCGCAAGTTGTGCTCAAAGTTGGCGACAATATTACTACCGACCACATTATGCCCGCGGGCGCAAAGATTCTGCCCTACCGCAGCAACATCCCCTACCTGAGCCAGTTTTGCTTTGCCCAATGCGACGAGAATTTTGCGCGGCACTGCAAAGACGCGGGCAAGGGCGTCATCATTGGCGGCACAAACTACGGGCAAGGCTCCTCGCGCGAGCACGCCGCACTGGTGCCGCTGCACCTGGGTATCAAGGCCGTTGTTACGCAAAGTTTTGCCCGCATTCACGCGGCAAACCTGGTGAACGCGGGCATTTTGCCCTTCACCTTTGCCGACGCCGCCGACTACGCAAAAATTGACGTGCGCGACGACTTGGCCCTCGAAAATATCCGCGAAGCCCTGCAAAACGGCACACCCGTCTCGCTCAAAAACAACACAAAGCACGAAAGCTACGCCTTGCGGTATGATTTATCTGCGCGCCAACGAAAGATTTTGCTGGCGGGAGGGTTGCTAAACTATACTACCGGCAAGGAATAGCGAGGCGGCGACAATCGCTGTGAATATCTTATGTAAATTACGAAAGGACCAACCATGCAAAACACAGAACAATCCATCCTGCAAGCCCTGCAATCTTTTGAGACCCTGCTGCGCTGCCAACAGGCGCGCGCGGAGCAAATAAAGCGGCAGGGCGATTTTATCGACTACCAGGCGCTCGACAAACTGATTATTGGCGTGTGCGGCGGCGACGGCATTGGGCCGGTGATTACAAAAGAAAGCGCGCGCGTGCTGGAGCACCTGCTTGCCGACGAAGTGGCGGCAGGCAAAGTGGAGTTCCGCAACATTGACGGACTGACCATCGAAAACCGCGTAGCGGTGAACCAGGCCATCCCAGACGACGTGCTGGCGGAACTGAAGGCCTGCCACGTGATCCTCAAAGGGCCTACCACCACGCCCCAGGCTGGCGACCCCTGGCCAAATATCGAAAGCGCGAACGTGCGCATGCGCAAAGATCTTGACCTGTTTGCCAACGTGCGCCCCGTGCGGGTGGAAAAAGACGGCATTGACTGGACATTTTTCCGCGAGAACACCGAAGGGGCCTACGCCGTGGGCAGCCTGGGCGTGCACGCCAGCGACGACCTTGCCGTAGATTTTGTTGTGACTACCACCGAGGGCAGCCAGCGCATTGCCCGTCTTGCCTACGAATACGCGCGCAAAAACAAAAAAAGTCGCGTGAGCGTCATCACCAAAGCCAATGTGATTAAGACCACCGACGGCAAATTTTTAAAATTATGCAAAGAAATTGGGCAGGAGTACCCGGAAATCACCACGGACGAGTGGTACATTGACATTGCCACGGCCAAGCTGATTGACGAAAAGCGCCGCCGCGATTTCCGCGTGTTTGTGCTGCCAAACCTTTATGGCGATATCATCACCGACGAGGCCGCAGAGTTTCAGGGCGGCGTAGGCACGGCGGGCAGCGCCAACATCGGCAAACGCTACGCCATGTTCGAGGCCATTCACGGCTCCGCCCCCCGCATGGTGCGCGAAGGCCGCGGCGCCTATGCCGACCCCTGCAGCATGCTGCGCGCCAGCGTCATGTTGTTGAGCCACATTGGCCGCCAAGACAAAGCCGACCTGCTGGAGCGGGTTCTTGACATTTGCATGTATCAGGAAGCGAAGCTAAAAATCACCGGGCGCGAAGACGGCTGCACTTGCCAAGCCTTCGGCGATTACGTAATGGAAACGATATCTGCCGGCGGCGTCGAAGGCAATTTGCACCCCTGACCGGCTTTTTGCAAACCGCTCAACACGCACCCGCCGCGCCACCGGAAAAACTTTCTTCCGTTAGCGCGGCTCGTCTGTTTTATCCGCTTTGCCGCGGTGCAGCAACAAAACCACGCCGCACACGGCGGCCAGCAGCACAACCGCCGCCGCCACGGCAACGACCCAGCGCTGCGGACGGCTGTTGCCGTCGTCTGGTTCGGGAATCGTGAAGCCCTGGCTGTCTTTGTCCGTCGCAAGCCCTTCCGGCGGATAGGTTTCGCCCTCTGCGGTCTCGTGAAAATTGGGCACGGTGCCCCACGGAATGGAGCCGCTGTAGGTATCGTCGGGGTGCGCGGGGTTGACGACGAAGGGCGGGTTGGTGGTGATGTGCTTGGTGGTGGTTTCGGGCTGGGTGGTTTTGGCGGGCTGGGTGGTTTTGGCCGGCTTTGTGGTTTTGGCGGGCTTGGATTTATCTTTGGTTGCACTGGTTTTGCCGCCGGTGGTTCGCTCGGTGGTATCCTCGGTTTCGGGCGCAAAGGTAGACGGCGGCGGCCCCAGCGTGCTGCGCGCCGTCGTGTCCTCCTCCTCCGTCCACAAAGACGGCGCAACCACGAAAAAATCCGTCGTTTCGTCCATTTCTTCTGCCGCCGCACGTTGCAAAAGCAAAACCCCGGCCAGCACCGTGAGCAGAAAAACGCCCAGCAGCAATTTGCGCATGTGGTCACATCGCTTGCGTTTCATTTTGTCGTGCACCTCTTTTAATCAAAAACTACCCGCGGCAGGCCGCATGGGGCTCCCCGCCGCAAAAGGCACGGCCGGGACTCTCAGTTTTCCACATACTCCGCACCGCGCTCGGTTTTTACCGTTACGACGGCGTTTCCAATCACCACAGTGTCACCATAGTCATCAAGCTGCACGCTGCGCGGGACGCCTTCCACCGCAATCCAGTCGTTAATCCGTACAGCGGGCTTGCCTTCGGGCTTGAACTGGAACCCGGCCACGCCGTCGTTGCCGCAACAGCCGGGGCCGTTGCGGTAGACCGAGTAGCAGATTTCCCCTTCTTCATTCTGCCAAATGTCACAAATACCCTCGATACGCACACGCTTCTGCTCATACAGCGACGGGTTAAGATAAATATCGTTGCATTGCTGAATGAATAGCTTCTCGGTGATTACGACCATATCCAGCTGCTCGCCGCCGGGGCTGCCGCTTTTTGCGCCGCAGGCTGCCAGGGCTAGGCAAAGTACCAGAACAACGATGAACACGATGGATTTTTTCATTGGGTTTCCCTCCTTTTGTTGATAGCGCTACGCAGGGCGGCAATGGTGGTGAACAACAGGAACCCCAGCAGGTTCACCAGCACCACGCTGGCCCCGGCGGGGGTGTCCCATGCATAGGACGTGAAAATGCCGACAAAAAAACAAACCACAGACAGCACCGCAGCGCACACAGTCACGCTACGGAAGCTGCGACACAGGCGCATGGCGGTCAGCGCCGGAAAGATGATCAGGCTCGAAATGAGCATGGCCCCCATCAGCCGCATGCCAATGACCACTGTAAGGGCGGTGAGCAACGCGATGAGCATGTTATAGAACCCGGCCTTGGTGCCGGTGGCCCGGGCAAAGGTTTCGTCGAAAGTGACGGCGAAAATGCTGTGATAGAATAGCACGAAGAGCGCCAGCACCGCCGCCGCCACGCCCACGCTCCACCACACATCGCTTGCCTGCATGGCCATGATGGCGCCAAACATGTAGTTGCACACGTCGGCGCTCATGCCCACGGTTTTTTTGATGATCACCACACCGATGGCCAGGGCACTGGAAGAAATCAGCGCAATGGCGGCGTCACCCTTGATTTTGCTGTTCTCGCTGATGCGCAGCAGAAAGAACGCCGTAATTAACACAAGAGGGATAGAGACCATAAGGGGCGTGGTGATCACCGTGTTGAGGGGCGTGACCATGCTAAGACCCATGGCCAGGGCAAGCGTGCCGAACCCCACGTGCGACAGCCCGTCACCGATCATTGAATAGCGCTTGAGCACCAGCGTAACGCCCAGCAACGCAGCGCACAGGGCCACCAACGTGCCCACCACAAGGGCTCGTATCACCAGCTGCAGCGAAAACATGTCAACTAGCGTTCCGCGCACAAATTCAAACATTCGCAGCGCCTCCCATCATGCGTCGGCCCGCCGGGCTGGCAAGGTATTCCTCCGTGCCGCCGAAAAACAGCGGCTCGGTTTGCAGATGGAGAATTTTGTTGCTGCGCGCGGCGGCGGCGGCCACGTCATGGCTCACCATCAACACGGCTGTGCCCGCGCGATTGAGCTTTGTGAGCATGTCATACAGCTCCCCGGCAGCCATGGGGTCCAAGCCTGTGCAGGGTTCGTCCAGCAGCAGCAGCTTTGAGCACGCGCACAGTGCCCGGGCCAGCAGCACCCGCTGCTGCTGCCCACCCGAAAGCGCGCGGAACGACTTGGCCCGCCAAGCTCCCGCCCCCAGACGTTCCAGGTTTTCCCGGGCAACGCGCTTGTCCTCCGCCGTATAAAAGGGCAGCACCTGGTGCTGGTTGCGCCGGCCCGAAAGCGCGACCTCCCACACGCTGGCGGGGAAGTCCTTT
>JAITBA010000029.1 GCA_031283835.1 Oscillospiraceae bacterium | reverse complement strand
GCACAACCTCGCAAAAGCCTTGTTTATCAAGCTGTGCAAGCTCTGCGTGCACCTGTTGCAACGGCTTGGAGCGCACACCGCCGCGCGCCCGGGGAATGATGCAGTAGCTGCACCAGCGGTCGCAGCCGTCTTCGATTTTTAGGTTTGCGCGGGTGCGTGAGCCGCTTTCGCGCGGCAAAGTTTCGGTTAGCGATTCGTTGCGCGCATGCGGTGTAACGCGCACAACGGGCTGGTGTGTGCGCAAAAATTCATCAATGCACTCTGCTAAATCGCCCGCGTCCCGGTGCCCCAACAGAATATCCGCCTCGGGATAAGCCGCGGCCGCTTGGTCGTTCACCTGCACCGCGCAGCCGGTGAGCACCAGAATAGCATCGCGGTTTGACGCGCGAAAGTGCCGTAGCTTCTGCCGGGTTTTGCGCTCGCTTTCGGCCGTCACCGCGCAAGAATTTAGTACCAACACGTCGGGTCCGTCTTCCGGCGCAACCGTCAAAAAGCCCGATGCTTCCAGCTTTCCGCGCAGCGTGTCGCTGTCCACTCGGTTCACTTTGCACCCCAGAGTAAAAAATGCCGCCGTCATCCGCCGCTCCTTTCCTTCCTCTATTCTTCTAATTATACATGGTTTGCGGCCATTGCGCAAGGGGGGCGCCAAAAAATTCGTAATAAAATGATGGGCGTTGGCATAAAAATAGGCGAATGATGAAAGGGGTGGGGTTATGCTTTGGGCAAAAAAATGGGTGCGGGGCATTGCGGCGGGTGTTGCGATTGCGGCAGTTTTGTGCTCGAAAGTGTTTGCGTTGGAGAGTGCTTTAACAAGCGAAAGCACGCCGCCGGTGCAAATTGCGGCCAAAGCGGCGGTGTTGATGGATGCGGCCACCGGCAAAGTGCTTGTGCAATACCACGAAAATGATCCGCTGTATCCCGCGTCGGTCACGAAGATTATGCCGCTGCTGCTGGTGGCGGAAGCCCTCGACAGCGGGAAAATCAGTTTTGCAGACCCTGTGACGGCAACGGCGGCGGCGGCGGGCAAGGGGGGCAGCCAAATCTGGCTCAAAGAGGGCGAAACCATGACCGTGGAGGAGCTTGTGAAAGCCGCGGTGATTGGCAGCGCCAACGACGCCTGCTGCGCCTTGGGCGATTTTCTTGCGGGGAGCGAAGAGGCCTTTGTGCAGCAGATGAACGCTCGCGCGAAGGAGCTGGGCATGCGAAACACGCACTTTGTCAACTGCACCGGCCTCGACGACGACACCACCGAACACCTGACCACGGCCCTTGATATTGCGATTATGAGCCGTGAATTGCTTAAGCACAACAGCGTGATAAAGTTCGCGACCATCTGGATGGATTCCCTGCGCGGCGGCGAAACCCTGCTGGTCAACACCAACCGCCTGGTGCGGTTCTATGAGGGCGCTACCGGCCTGAAGACCGGCACCACCAGCAAAGCGGGCTGCTGTGTTTCGGCCAGCGCCAAACGCAGCGGCACCCATCTGATTGCCGTGGTGATGGGCAGCAGCAACAGCGACGACCGCTTCGAAACCGCCAAACGCCTGCTTAACTGGGGCTTTGCCAACTACGCCACCGTCACGCCGAGGATTGCCCCCGCACTGCTCACGCCCGTGCGTGTGCGCCACGGGCAAACCCAGTATATCACCCCGACGGCCCCGCAGGCCATGACCATTCTTGTGCCAAAAGGCAGCGAAGAGGAGCTGCGGCAAAGCGTCGAGCTGGCCCCGGACGTGGAGGCCCCTGTGGAGACCGGCCAAATCCTCGGCAAAATTGTTCTTACTTTGGACGGCGAAACCCTCGGCACGTACCCGCTCACCGCGCCGCAAAGTGTGCCCAAACTAACCCTCTTTCGTGCGCTAAAGCTGTTGCTGGCAACGCTAGTGGGCTAACACCCGCGTCGGGGCTGTGTTCTGTTGCTTTAGCGCGCGAAACTATTCATCGATTCGTCTGCCTTGGCAAAGGCGCGACCGGCCGGCCAAAATTTTTCGGCATTAAACCCGCCGGCCGCGCATATGCATGGAATAGCAGCGGACAAGAACCTTGCAACAAAAAATGCAGAACGCAAAAGAAAGGCAATCAAACAAATGAAACTGCTAACAACGCTTCCAACATTTGCCAGCTTATTGCGACGCTTGGGTTGGCGGAACCCCTCTCGCCTACCCGGCGGCGGCAAAAAAAATAGCCGCTGGGCCGAAACCCTTGCGCACAGCTGGCAAAAGCTTGTGCTGCTGGGGCTGTTTGCCCTGGGGCTGTTTTTGGGGGCCAAAACCGCCGGCAGCGGCACCGACGGCTGGCAGACCCGCCTGACCGATATGCTGCGCGCCCAGCGGCTTGAGCGTGCCGAACTGCGCCTGTTTGCCAGTGCGTTGCGCTACTTTGGAACGGATTTTTTGTTTTTGTCGGCTTCGTTTTTGCTGGGACTTTGTGCGGCGGGGCTGCCGTTTTTGCTGCTGCTGCCGGTGCTGCGGGGCCTGGGCGTTGGCGTGGTGAGCGGCTGGCTCTACCTGCACTACAGCGCCTCCGGCGTGGGCTACAGCATGCTGGTGCTCTATCCGGCGGTGTTGGTTTCGGTGCTGATTATGCTCGAAACCTGCAAGGACAGCATGTGCATGAGCGGCGACATGCTGCTCCTGGTCACAGGCAAGCTCGAACGCGCCGAAAGCCCGCTGCGCCGCTACGTGTCCCGTTACGCGGCGCCGCTGCTGTGCAGTGCGCTGGCCGCCGTGCTTGATGCCCTGTGCTTCGCGGCTTTTCATAACGTATTCCAGATCTAGGCGACTAGTCTTCTTCGTTTGCCGGGGGCAAATTTAAATTTTCGGCTCGCACGTGAGACAACGGGTTTTTGCGCACGGCTTCTTGCAGTTGCGAGTTCAGCACATGGGTATAGATCTGCGTGGTTGAAAGGTTTTCGTGCCCAAGGATTTCTTTGAGCTGCAGCACGTCCACATCGTTCTGATACATGAGCGTGGCCGCCGTGTGCCGAAGCTTGTGCACCGTGTAGCCCTTGCCATCAAGCCCGCACGCCTTCAGATATTTTTCCAGCATCAGTTCCACCGAGCGCTGGTTGAGCCGGCGCTTGTTGCGGCTGATGAACACCGCGTCGCGGTCTTCGCGCCTGACCCCGTCTTGCGGCCGCACGCTTAGGTAACGCCGCAGCGCGGCCAGGCATGCCTCGTTCAAATACACCGTGCGCTCTTTGTTGCCCTTGCCACAGATGCGCATGGTGTCGTCGCTGCGTATATCGCTCAAGTTGAGCCCGCACAACTCGCTAAGGCGCATGCCGCAATTAAGAAACAGGACAAGTATGCAATAGTCTCTCTTGCAAAACGGATTGGTTAGGTCGAACGCGACGGTTTTTAGCAGCAGAACGCAGTCGTCAAGCGGCAGATAGAGCGGCAGCGTTTTTCCCGTTTTTTGGGGATCCAGCTCATCCATGGGGTTGTATTCCAAAATATGCCGCTGCACCGTTAGGTAGCGAAAAAATCGCTTGACGGCAATGAACCGCCGGGCGCGGGTGGCGGGCTTGTTTTTTCGCTCCAGCCGCAAATAGTCGATGTAGCCCGAAAGCTCCGAAAACCGAATGGAATTCTGCTGAAAGAACGCGCGGTCCAACTGCGTCAGATCCAGCGCGTCCCACGCATCGGTGGGGAGCGACTGGCGCGTGCCCAAAATATAGCGAAAAAATAGCCGCAAATCGCTGGCGTATTCCAGGATTGTGTGGTCGGCGCGGTTTTGCCGTGCCAGCCCCGCCAAAAAATCCTGCGCCAACTGCGGCAGGGCCGCAAGGTCTGCTTGCTTCATAGACATTCCTTTCTTGCGGTTTGCAATGTTATATCCGCGTCGTCTTCCTTGAAGTGCGAAAATCCTCCGCGTAAATCCTAGCGCGCTTTGCATCGCAATCCTCGTGCGCTTTGTAACGCAATCTTAGTAACGCAATCCTCGTGCACTTAGTAACTTTAATAGAACGCACGCGCCCTAAACTTCGCAAAATAACTCTTATGCGAAGTTAGTTGCATTTGATGAACTGCGCGAAATTCGTTAATCTCCAACTGCGCTGCCCGAACTACGCCGCCCCTATTTTGGGCTTGCTGTTGCTGGGCGGCAGCCCTGCAGGCGCACCGGAGGTCGCGGTATCAACATAAAGCTAGCTAAAGCAACTCCCCCGCAAATCAACCTGCGCGAACGCGGCACAACCCCGCTGCAAAAATCACCCGGCCACGCGTATAATCTTTGCGAACGCGCACACACACAAGCACTTTAGCGCACATTTGCGGCGTGATTGCCAGTTCGCTGTCATTCAACGCGCACACACAAGCATTCTAGCGCACATTTGCGGCGCGATTTTCGGTTCGCTGTCATTCAGCGCGCGCCTTCAACTTCGCAAAATATTCCACATCCCCTGCCCTGTTGAAAGTAATCACTTTATCGCGTTAAATTATGGAAACTCTTCTACGCT
This sequence comes from Oscillospiraceae bacterium, assembly GCA_031283835.1. Taxonomy (GTDB): domain Bacteria; phylum Bacillota; class Clostridia; order Oscillospirales; family Acutalibacteraceae; genus WRMQ01. The sequence continues at coordinate 4,693 of JAITBA010000029.1, read as the reverse complement.
GCCCCTATTTTGGGCTTGCTGTTGCTGGGCGGCAGCCCTGCAGGCGCACCGGAGGTCGCGGCACAACATAAAGCTAGCTAAAGCAACTCCCCCGCAAATCAACCTGCGTGAACGCGGCACAACCCCACCGCAAAAATCACCCGGCCACGCGTATAATCTTTGCGAACGCGCACACACTAAGCACAAATCGAAAATAGAAAATCGAAAAGGAGTCCTGTGTATGCGAAATTATCCTGCGTGCTTGCTCGACCCGGCGCAGTCCGTGCTTGTGGTGATTGACCACGAACCGCAAATGTACTTTGGCGTGGAGAGCACACAACGCGGCGCGATTGCAAACAATGTGGTGGGGCTGGCCAAAGCCGCGCAGCTGTTCGGCGTGCCGTGTGTGCTCACCACCGTGGAGGCGCAGACGTTTTCTGGCCCAATGTATGCGGAATTGCAGGCGGTCTTTCCGCAAGTGACGCCGATTGACCGCACGAACATCAACGCGTGGGAAGACGCGAACCTGAAGAATGCCGTCGCGGGTACCGGCCGCAAAAAGGCCATTATCGCGGGGCTATGGACAGAAGCGTGTGTGCTGTTCCCGGCGCTGTGCATGCTGCGCGAAGGCTACGATGTGTTTGTGGTGGCCGATGCCTGCGGCGGGGCCTCGAAGGCCGCGCACGACATGGCGATTTTGCGCATGACGCAGGCCGGCGTGCACCCTGTTACGTGGATGCAAGTGATGCTGGAATGGCAGCGTGACTGGAACAACAACGAAACCTACGACGGCGTAATGGCCATTGTGAAGGCGCACGGCGGCGCCTATGGGCTGGGCGTGGAATACGCGGAAAGCATGCTCTCGCATTAAAAAACCTTGCGCGCGCAGGCTTTTAGCCCGTCAGCACCTCCCACGCGCTGCGCACATTGCCCGCGCCAATCACCTTGATTTTGCGCGCAGGCTTTTAGCCCGTCAACGCCTCCCACGCGCTGCGCACATTGCTCGCGCCAATCACCTTGATTTCGTGGCGAAGGGCCTTGGGCAGACGGGCAAAGTTTTGCTTGGGGACGATGCAGCGGGCAAAGCCCAAGCGGGCGGCTTCGCGCACGCGCTGCTCGCAATGGCTCACGCTGCGCAACTCGCCGCCCAGACCAATCTCGCCAAAGGCCAGGGCGTCGTCGGGCAGCGGCTGGTCCTTCAGGCCGCTCACCAGGGCCATGGCCACCGAAAGGTCTGTTGAGGGCTCATCCAGTTTTAGGCCGCCAATCACGTTGATATACGTATCCATGGCGCCAAAAAAGTAGCTCGCGCGTTTTTCGAGAACAGCCATGAGCATGGCGGCGCGGCTGCTGTCGATACCGTTTTGCATGCGGCGCGGGTTGCCAAAGCTTGTGGGGCTCACCAGGGCCTGCACCTCGGCCAAAATAGGGCGGCTGCCCTCCATTACACAGGCCACGCAGCTGCCGCTGGTGCCCATGGGCCGCCCGGCAATGAGCATCATGCTGGGGTTTTCGACCTGGGCTAGTCCCCTGTCTTGCATTTCGAATACACCGATTTCGTTGGTGGAGCCATAGCGGTTTTTGACTGCGCGCAGGATGCGATAGCTCAGGTGCCGCTCGCCCTCAAAATATAGCACGGTGTCCACAATGTGCTCAAGCACCTTGGGGCCGGCAATGTTGCCGTCTTTGTTTACGTGGCCCACAAGCAGCATGGGGATGTTGAGGCGCTTGGCGGTTCTTAGCAAAAGATTGGTGGATTCCCGCACCTGGGTGACGCTGCCGGGAGAAGAGTTCACGTCGGCCACGTTCATGGTTTGGATGGAATCGATGACCACCAGGCCCGGTTTTTCGGCCTTGATGGTTTCGCAAATCCCCTGCACGTCCGTTTCGCACAGCACCGAAAGCTGTTCGGTGGTTACGCCCAGGCGGTTGGCGCGCAGCTTGAGCTGGTGGGGTGATTCCTCGCCGGAAATGTAGAGAATGCGCACATCCTGGTCGATGGTCTGGCAAATTTGCAGCAGAATGGTGCTTTTGCCAATGCCGGGGTCGCCGCCCAGCAGCACCACGCTCCCCTTCACCAGGCCGCCGCCCAGCACCCGGTCTAGCTCGCCCAACCCCGTGCGGTAGCGGATAGAGCTGTCGCAGGTGATGTCCTTCAGGCGCTGGCCTTGCAGGGGCGCTGCGCCGGGGCTTTTGCCCGAAGCTGCCTGCTGGGGCCGCCGCACCTCTTCGCTCATGGAATTCCACTCGCCGCAGCCGGGGCAGCAACCCATCCATTTTGGGCTTTCGGCGCCGCAAAGGGCGCAAACAAAGACGGTTTTGGCTTTTGAGGGCATGTCCTTCTCCTGTCATCATTTTTTGGAGGGGCTTATGAATTATATTGCAGAACCCCGCAAGCAATGGCGAAGGCCATTTGATTCTGGTAGCTGTCTTGCTGCAGTTTTTCCACGTCGCCGGCATTCGAAAGAAAACCGCATTCCACCAGCACGGCGGGTTTTTTGCTGTGCCAAAGCAGATAGATCTCGGTGCCGGAAGGCTTGACCTTCCGCGTGTTTGTGGGCTGCAGCAGGCGCACGACGCTTTTTTGAATTGCCTGGGCAAGCAGCACGCTGCGGGGATGATTCACGGAATAAAACACCTGGGTACCGTGGGCGCTGCTGCTGGCGGGGAACTGGTTTTGGTGGATGCTGACGAAAAAATCGTTGTCGCCCAGCTGCTCTATCATTGCAAAGCGGTTGTGAATATCACTCACCTTTCGCTCACGCAGGGTGCCGGCCGTCAAGTCGTGAATCGATGTGTCGGTGCTGCGGGTCAGGCGGGTCTCGAAGCCCATAACCCGCAAAAACGTGTTGAGCTTGCGCGTGACAGGCAGATTAATGTCTTTTTCTACAACGCCGCCAAGGCCCACCGCGCCGCCGTCTTCGCCGCCATGCCCCGCGTCAAGCAGCACCACAGGCACAGGGGTTTGCCCCACGCCCGCCGCCGTTTGCCGCGCCACCTGCCGGAGAGAGAAAATCCCCAGCGCCACACATAGGCACGCAACCAAAAGTCCCGCGCACGCCCACAAGGCTCGCTTGAGCCGGAACCGAATCAAAATCACAGCGCACCCCCCTTTCCCTCCAAAATATGCAGGGGATGCATGCGATTATGCGGGAAATGCTGACTAGGGGCGGCAATTTTGCCGCGGGGAGGAATACATGGACGCGAAAAAGCAAAAAATCCTCAGCCTGCTGGGCGGGGCAATTGTGGGAATTTTGAACGGGTTGCTAGGCGCCGGGGGTGGCATGTTGGCCGTGCCATTGCTAAAAAAAGTGGGGCTGGAGCAGACGCAGGCCCACGCAACGGCCGTGGCGGTGATCCTCCCGCTCTCGGCATTGAGCACGGCGGCGTACCTGCTGCTGGGATATTTTCGGCTGGCGGACGCTTGGGGATATCTGCTGCCGGGGGCCGCGGGCGCACTGGCGGGCGGCTTGCTGCTGGCAAAAATCCCCGGCGCGTGGCTGCACAAAATTTTTGCCTGCTTCATGATTTGGGCGGGCGTGCGGATGGTGATGGGATGAATTGGCTTTGGAGCGCGCTGGCCGCACTGGGTGCGGGGGCGCTGGGGGCCATGGGCATGGGCGGCGGGGGCATTTTGGTGATTTATCTCACGCTGGCACTGGACGTGGCGCAGTTGAAAAGCCAGGGAATCAACCTGCTGTTTTTTTTGCCGTGTGCGGTGATCTCGTTGATTATCAACGGAAAACGAGGGCTTGTGCAGTGGAAACAGGCGGCCTGGATTGCCGCGGGCGGCCTGCCCGCCACGCTGCTTGGCATTTGGGTTGCCGGCAAAATCGAAACCAAGTGGCTGGGGTGGATTTTTGCGGCATTTTTGATTGTGACCGGTGTGAAGGCGCTATGCGGCACCCCAAAAAATCAGCAAAACACATAACCCGCGTTGAAAAACTTCTTGTGATAAGGCTTTTGTTAAGTTCCAGACCAGGAAAGAAAGCCAATGCCCTCCGCGCCGCGCGTGATTTTTTTGCGCAAAAACCCCAGCAGCCAGGCAGCCAGCACACCCAGTGCCGCGCCAAACACGTTCAGTAGCAGGTCGTCAACGTCGGCCTGGCCCACGCGGAGGAGCCATTGCAGTGCCTCCATGGCCGCGCTGAAAAGGCCGCAAAAGAGCAACGTCTGCCACCAGGCACGCTTAAAGAGCCCGCGCAAAAAGAAGCCTGGCAGAAAAAATAAAAAAACATTCCCGGCAAGAAGCACGATGGTTTCGTAGGCCAGACCGGGCACGTTTTGGATGCCCCAAAGGGAATCTTTGATGACGCGGAAGGGCACGAGGTTGAGCGCGCGCACCGTGCCCGCGTTGTGTTGGCGAACCAAAAAGAAACCATAGAACAGCACACACGCGTGGAAGAGAAGAATCCCCACCCCCGCGATGCGGAAAAAGCTGCGAAAATTTTGCCGCGCCTGGGTAGTTAGCGCGTTTGCTTTGGGGGGCAGCAAAGCCCGCACCAGGCACACCAGGGCATAGCAGGCCAGCGCGGCGGCCAGCAGCGCCATGGGCTTGTCGTAATAAAAAATATAGAGCCAGCCGCCGGGGTTGCCGTGGGCGCGCTGGGCCTGCCATTGGGTGCGCAAAGCCCACAGCACCATGGCAAGCAAGCAAAGATCGAGGCCGATGGCGCAGGCGCGCAGGCCGCCCGAAAGAACGAACGACACCAGC
>JAITBA010000027.1 GCA_031283835.1 Oscillospiraceae bacterium | reverse complement strand
CTCGATAACTTTACGCGCGCGCAGCAGGCCACGCACGACAGCGAAGGCTACCGCAAGGGCATCGACATGATTTTTTCGCAGCTGACGGGGGTGTTTGCCGCCGAAGGCGCCGTCTCTTTTGGTGCGCCGGGCGAAGCGTTTGACCCCACGCGCCACAATGCCGTAATGCACGCGGAAGACGACACCCTCGATGCCGGCGTTGTGGCCGAGGTCTTTACGCCGGGCTGGCAAGTGGGCGAAAAAATCATCCGCGAGGCAGTGGTGAAGGTGGCAAACTAGGGCGTGTTGGCACAAACACAAACATAGCCTTTTCCGGCGCTAAAAACCGGGCTATAACAACCGGTTCAAAATATTCACACACACATATTATCATTGGGAGGAAAATTTAAAATGGCAAAAATTATTGGTATTGACCTTGGGACGACAAACAGCTGCGTGGCGGTGATCGAGGGCGGCGAAGCCGTGGTGATCCCCAACGCGGAAGGCGCACGCACCACACCCAGCGTGGTGGCCTTTGGCAAAAACGGCGAGCGCATGGTGGGCCAGGTGGCCAAGCGCCAGGCCATCACCAACCCCGACCGCACCATTTCGTCCATCAAGCGGCAAATGGGCACCAACTACAAAGTGCACATCGACGGCAAAGATTACACCCCGCAAGAAATTTCGGCCATGATTCTGCAAAAGCTGCGCAGCGATGCGGAGGCCTACCTGGGCGAAGCCGTGTCCGAGGCCGTTATCACCGTGCCGGCGTATTTTACGGACGCGCAAAGGCAGGCAACCAAAGACGCGGGCAAAATCGCGGGGCTCGAGGTCAAGCGCATCATCAACGAGCCCACCGCCGCGGCGCTCAGCTACGGCGTAGACAAAGAGCAGGACCAAAAAATCATGGTCTACGACCTGGGCGGCGGCACCTTCGACGTGTCGATTATTGAGCTGAGCGATGGCATGCAAGAAGTGAAGGCCACCGCGGGCAACAACCGTCTGGGCGGCGACGACTTTGACCAGCGCGTGATTGACTGGCTGGCCTCCGAATTTAGGCGCGACAATGGCATCGACCTGCGCGGCGACAAAATGGCCATGCAGCGCCTGAAGGAAGCCGCCGAAAAAGCGAAGATTGAGCTTTCGGGCGTCACCACCAGCCAAATTAGTCTGCCGTTTATCACCGCTGACGCCACCGGCCCCAAGCACCTTGAGTCCACCCTCAGCCGCGCCAAGTTCAACGAGCTGACCGCCGATTTAGTCGAAAAAACCATGGTGCCCGTGCGCCAGGCCATTGCCGACAGCAAAGTGAACGTTTCGCAAATTCACAAAGTGCTCATGGTGGGTGGCTCCAGCCGCATCCCCGCCGTGCAAGACGCTGTGAAGGCCTTCCTCGGCAGCGACCCCTTCAAGGGCGTGAACCCGGATGAGTGCGTGGCGCTGGGCGCGGCGCTCCAGGGCGGCCTGATGGGCGGCGATATCAACAAAGGCCTGCTGCTGGTCGATGTGACCCCGCTAAGCCTGGGCATCGAAACCATGGGCGGCGTAAACACGAAGATCATTGAGCGCAACACCTCCATCCCCACCAAACGCAGCCAGGTTTTTAGCACCGCCGCCGATAACCAACCCTCCGTCGAAGTCCATGTGCTGCAAGGCGAGCGTGAGTTTGCCCGCGACAACAAAACCCTGGGCGTGTTCCACCTCGACGGTATTTTGCCCGCCCGCCGCGGCGTGCCGCAAATCGAAGTCACCTTCGATATCGACGCCAACGGCATTGTTAACGTGAGCGCCAAAGACCTGGGTACCAAAAAAGAGCAGACCATCACCATCACCAGCTCCACCAACATGAACAAAGAAGACATCGAAAAAGCCGTGCAAGACGCCGAGCGCTTTGCGCAGGAAGACAAACAGCACCGCGAAGAAGTGGATCTGCGCAACGAGGCCGACCAAATGGTCTATCAAAGCGAAAAACTCATTGGCGAAAACAAAGATAAATTCGAAGAAGCGGATGTTTCGGCCCTCGAGGCGGCCGTGATGAGCCTGCGCGAGGCCCTCACCGGCGCCGACATCAACCTCATCAAAAGCCGCAAAGAAGAACTGCAACAAAAGTTCTACGATATCAGCGCCAAGCTCTACCAGCAGCAAGGCGGCCAGCCCGGCCCCGAAGGCTTTAGCCAAAATCCGGAAGGCTTTGCGGATGCCGCGCCGGAGGAGGATATTCCGCAGGCATGAATTTTGACGGCAGGTTGTGTCCGTCAAAATTTCTCCCCGGCTTTTCAATAGACCTCGGAGGTCTAATCAACCTGACAGAAGTCTTGACAGAAGAGGAACCCCATGGCTGAAAAACGAGATTATTATGAAGTGCTGGGCCTGCAAAAAGGCGCGGGCGAAGACGAAATCAAAAAAGGCTATCGCCAGATGACCAAGAAGTACCACCCCGATTTGAACCCCGGCAACAAAGAGGCCGAGGAAAAGATGAAGGAGGTCAACGAGGCCTACGACGTGCTTAGTGACCCGCAAAAAAAGGCGCGCTACGACCAGTTTGGCCACGCGGGGGTGGATCCTAACATGGGCGGCGGCGGCGGCGGTGGGTTCGGCGGCTTCTGGGGCTTCCCCGGGGGTTTCCCCGGCGGCGGCGCGGAGTTTGATTTGAGCGACTTGCTGGGCGGCATGTTTGGCGGTGGCTTTGGCGGCGGGCGCACCGCAAACCCCAACGCCCCTCGTCAAGGCGCCGACCAAGAAGAGCGGGTTGTCGTCGCCTTTGAGGAAGCCGCCAAAGGCTGCAAGCGCACGCTCGAAATCAACCGCGTGGAGCCATGTGACGAGTGCGGCGGCAACGGCGCGGCGCGCGGCACCCAGCCCAAAACCTGCGCCGAATGCGGCGGCACGGGCCAAAAAACCGTGCAGCAGCGCACCCCCTTCGGTGTCATTTCGTCGTCGAAGCCCTGCCCCGTGTGCGGCGGCCGCGGCAAAACCATCGGCACCCCCTGCGCCAAATGCCGGGGGGGCGGCCGCGTGCGGCGACGCGTCCCGGTTACCGTTTCGTTCCCGGCAGGCATCGACAACGGCCAGACGCTGCGCGTGACGGGTGAGGGCAACAAAGGCCAAAACGGCGGCCCGCCCGGCGATCTTTTGGTGGGCGTCACCGTGCGCCCCCATGCCATCTTTGAGCGTGACGGTTTCAATATGTGGTGCGATGTCACGGTGCAGTTTTGGCAGGCCGCTCTGGGCGATGTCGTCACCGTGCCCACCCTCGAAGGCGGCACCGAGCTGCGTGTGCCCCCCGGCACCCAACCGGGCACCATCTTCACCCTCAGGGGCTTCGGAATTCCTGTGCTCAACAACGGTGGCCGCAAAGGTGATCTCTATGTTCGCCTGCAGGTGGCGGTCCCCGCGCCCGCGCAGTTCACCGTCGAGCAGCGCACCCTCTTTGAGCAGCTGCGTGCGCGCTTTCCCGCTACCGCCGCCGCCGAGCGCCCCAAAGCCCCGCCCACACCTCCCGAAGAGAAGCACGGATTCTTTGGGAAAAAGCGGAAGTAAGATAGACAGGATGATTTTTGCGGAACCGTGCAGTGAATCGCACGCGCGCCGCCCAAAAATCATGGGTACCCTTCCAAAATAAATGTGTCGTCACATCAAGAAATCAGGTGTCACATGAAAAAACAACTTCTCGCGGCTCTTTTGTGCCTATGTGTGCTGCTTGCAACGCTTTTTGCCTGCGGGCAGGCCAAGCCTGCGGTGGCCCTCGCTCTGGGCAGCGGCTACCACAGCGCGCTGACGGCGCCCGACGGCACCGCCTGGCTCTGGGGCGAAAACGCCGACGGTCAGCTTGGCAACAAAACCCGCCAGGCCAGCACGCAGCCCTTGCGCCTCCTAAACTTTGCCCAAAACGCCCAAGTGGCTGTTGGCGGCAACCACACGGTGTTTCTTAAGAAGGACGGCGCGGTGTGGGTGTGCGGCGATAATTACGAAGGCCAACTGGGCACGCCCGATGTGGTACGCCTGATTGAAAGCCCCGTGCAACTCAAAAAGCTCGACGCTTCTATGGTTGCCGCCGGGATCTCCTACACCGCCGTGCTCCAAAAAGACGGCACCGTGTGGGGCTTTGGCAACAACACCAAGGGGCAGCTGGGCGTGGGCACGCCCTCCCCGCGCTTCGATATCCCCGTGCAGGCCCGGGCGCTCAAAGACATCACCGCCATTGCGGCCCAGGGCTACTTCACCCTGTGCCTGACCAAAACCGGTGAAGTGTGGGGCATGGGCCTCAACGCCCACAGCCAGCTGGGCGGCAAGCCCGCCGAGGCCGTCGCCACCCCCCGCAAAATCGAGGGCTTAACCGACATCATCGCTGTCGCCGCCGGCCTAAACCACAGTGTTTTCCTCAAAAAAGACGGCACCGTGTGGGCTTTGGGGCAGTACTCCTTGGAGGAAGACGATGCGGCAAAGCCTGTGCAGCTCCAAAAAAACACAAAATTCGCAGCGATTGCAGCCGGCCTGTCGCACACCTTTCTGCTCGATCGCAAGGGGAATCCGTGGTACATTGGCGCTGCCTATGACGAAAACGAAAAAGGCACCGTAATCAGCCGTGCAATGCAACCGGGCGTTAAGGTTGTGGCCATTGCCTCCGGCGGCAAGCTTTCTGCCTTCGCTACCCGCGACGGCGCAATCTTTACATTCACCGGCGCAAACGAGCCTGTTCGGTTAATCGAACTGCCTGCAAAATGATCAAGGGGCTTGACTAGATTACAGATCGCCTTAACCCTCTAATTGCTTTATACACAAGGCTTTCGGCACTCAAGAGGGTGAAGGCAAAGATACCTTCGTCATTTTTGTGCTCTAATCT
>JAITBA010000023.1 GCA_031283835.1 Oscillospiraceae bacterium | reverse complement strand
TTTTTGCCGGGCAAGGCAATTTTTTTGCAGTCATACTTTCGTATTACAAAAAAATTAACGCAGAACGGCGGAAAATCCGCCAGAAGATGGGCGTTGAGCGTTAGTGTCAACACGCCCTAAATATTGCACTGTCATGGGCAGGCCGCGCTTGCCAAATTCGGCGGCCAAAAAACGGCGCAGGCCCGGCAATTCGTACTTCAAAAGCGCGGGGTGCAAGCCTTCCAGGCAGCGCAAGCCCTTGTGATAGAGGAATCCGTCCAGCAGCTCCTCTGGCCGCAGCCCGCAAGCCAGGCACACGCTGCCAAAACGTTCCAGCTGCCGGTCGGCGGCGGCGCCCATGCTCAGATCTAGATGGTCGGCCAGGTATTGCCGCAGCAGCCCGTAGCGCCGCAGCAGTTCGCCGGGCAAAACATAGGTTTCGGCAGCGTGGGCAAACAGGCTGCGCAAGTGCGCGGCCGGCAGATACATGGGCTTGGCCAGCGCCGCCAAAAAGGCGCTGCCGGTAGAAAGCTGCGCGGGCACACAGAACTCCATGGCCGCCGCGCGCAAGGCGCCTTCTATGCTGTCCCCTTTCGGCTTTGCCGCCCCAGCAATGGTTTTCTCCGTGCCGGCAGAACCCTCCGCCGCCGCGCGCAAGGGCGCAAACGTGCCCAAAAGCCATAGATTTTCGGGCCAGGGGAGGTTGCCCTCCCGCAACAGCAGAGGGTCGCCGGGCCATGCGGTTCCGCACAGCGAGATTTGCCGCAGACCCGCCAGGCCGTCGCCTTCGGTGCGCCGCAGCCCCAGCAACGGCAGCAAAGCGCGCAGATAGCCCGCAGGAGGCGCGGCATCAATGTCGCGCAGCACCGCAAAACACACGCTATCCTGGTAATGCGCACGATACAGCGTACACAAAAAATCGCTTTCATCAAAGTGCTTGCCGCCGGGGGCCATTGCGCCCAGCAGGTCGGCGCTGCCCCGCCAATGCGGTTGCACCTGCGTTACCTCCACGCGTTGCCCCAGCGCGGCGGCCATCGCCTGGCAAAACAGCAGCGATTCCTCCTCGTCCTCCCCGCGCACCAGCAACACCTCCGCCGCCGCCATTGCGCCCAAAAAATGCGCAAACAACGCCCGGTTAGCATACAGCCCAAAATGCGTGCCCGCATACCGCCTAAGCTGCTCCGCCACCGCCTGCGGCGGGGCTAAATTCACCTTTTGATGAACGCCTTCCTCTTGAGAGTGCAGGTGGGTGGCTTGACCGGGGAGAGTTGCGCTTGGTTCTAATGTCTCCGTGTAGGCGGCGTCGATATCGCGCAGCTTGGGAAAACGGCTGTAGGCCGACTGGCGCGCGGCCCGCGCCTCCTCTTCTTCGGGCGAAAAGGGCACGGGTGGCGGCGACCGCGGTGTTCCTATGCGCAGGCGCAAATTTTCTTGCTGCAACGCAGAAAGCTCGTCCAGCATGGCCTGCCGGTCGGCCAGCAATTGTTTTTTTCGCATGGTTATAAAAAACGTCCTTTCAAAAAATCACAGCTGCGTGCGCAAAAGCCGCAAATCGCCGTCATACGCAAAGGGGCCAAATCCTTGTGGAATGAAAACGCTTTCGCCCTTGCGCAGTGGCATTTGCGACGTGCCAACACTGCATGGCCAGCGCAGAATCCCCTCCCCTTCCAACACCAGGAGCGAAACGAAACTTTCTTCGGAAGCGCAATCTGTGCCGGGCGCGTTTTTGCACGCAACGCTGAAGTGGGGGCAGCAAAACGGCAGACGCTGCTGTTGCCTGTAGGGCACGCGGTTGGTGACAGCCAACGCCTGCGCGATGTGCAACGCCCGTGGCACACCGTTTTGCAGGCGGCCGTAGTCATAAACCCGGTAGGTGGTATCGGAACTCTGCTGCACCTCGGCCAGCAGCACGCCTTTGCCAATGGCATGCAATGTGCCCGCGGGAATATAAAAGAAATCGCCCGGATGCACCTCGAAGGGCTGCACCAGCTCCATCAGCGTGTTCTGTTGGATTGCCAACAAAAATGTTTCACGTGAAACATTCTCAAAAAATCCCAAATAGAGTTTTGCGCCGGGTTCGGCGTCCAGGATATACCAGCACTCGGTTTTGCCGGCTTGGCCCGGCTGCAGCACCGCGTCGCCGTCGCGGGGGTGCACCTGCACCGAAAGATCGCCACGCGCGTCGATGAACTTGACCAACACAGGCAAGTGGGGGTACAGCGCGCGCAGGGGCTGCCCCGCGTAGGGGCCGTTGGCCACCACACTGTCGCCGCCGGGGTGCGCCGAAAGCATCCAGGCCTCCGCGCAGTTTGGCCTGCCCTGGGCGTCGATGTGATATTGCGACACCAGGCGATCGCCGCCCCAAACCGTGGCAGAAATATAGGGCAGCAATTTCATTGGATAAAGCTCCATAAGGCAAGAATACCTCCGCAAAAAATATCTTGATTAAGTATAGCATATTTGTCCCAAAATTGCTATAGAAATATTTAAGAGATAACGGAGGATTTTTTGCGATGGAATTGCCCGATTGGAAGCAATGGTTCCGCAAACCCGGCCACAGCCGCGAAAAAAACGCCAAGCCAACCCCCGAGCAAACGCTGCTGACAGATATTCGTGAGGTGCGGCGGCAGCTGGAAGGGCTACAAAGCTATTTTGCGCTGGAAACAGACGAAGACCTGCTGGAAGCCGCAATTTATCAGCGCAACGCCCTGGAAGCCCGGCAGCGCCACCTGCTGCGCCGGGCGCGGGAACAGGGCGCTAACGTCGCCGACTATGCCATCATGAGCGAAGAGTTGCAGCGGATGATTCAATAAGAACACTTTTTACTTCATATGGCGCATTAAAAATCCTAGGAGGTTTTGCGGATGAACACCCAATTAAAGGCTCTGCTTTGTGCGGTGGCAGGCGGCGGCGCACTCGCTGTGCTGGCAGCCCTGCTGCGCTCCCGGCGGCTGATTCGCTACCTGCTGCTCGGTGTGCTTTCGGGCGTGGCGGCGCTTTATGCCGTGAATGCGCTGGGCATGATGACAGGCATTCACCTGGCAGTGAACTGGCTGACCCTGGGCGTAAGCGCCACAGCAGGCCCCCCCGGCGTGGTTGGCCTGCTGGTGATCGATACGCTGCTGCGTTAGTGCTTCCGTATAGCGGTTCCCTGTGGCATTTGCGTTGTGGCGCATAAAATTTTTCTGAATTCTGTTGTATTTTCAAAAAATGCAGCGGAATTTTTTGTGTATATGGCATTTGTGCGCAAAAAGTGCGCAGAATGCCGCACACGCGCGGGGAAGATGAAAGCCGTGCGCGCAAAGAACGAAGCGCCAACAGAACCCAGCGCCCTCGCAACACGCCCTCGGCCGCGCATGCCCTGTTCTGCGCAAAACGCAGTACGCGCAGCGTTCCGCAACCCACAGAAGTTGCCTCTAAATTCCTAGGATGATGTCGGCGCTGACGCTGTAGAAGGCGGCGAGTTTGACGATGGTTTCGCGGTCGGGGAAGGTGCGGCCGCACTCCCATTGGCTCACGGCGGTTTGGTGCACATGCAGGGCATTGGCCAGCTGCGCCTGTGTAAGACCTTGCGCCTGCCGCAAGTGCCGTAAAATTTTTGCCATTCACAATATCCTCCTTGCTGTTTTCCTTATTAATATTATGAGCAGTACTCTTATAGTAGTCAAGTGAGACTTCGCCACGTTCTTGCAGACTTTGTCGAATTTGGTAAAATATCGTAAAATTTTGTTGACAAATTGACATTTTAATGCTACTATAATAGTATAGCTATTATTTAAAGCGTTAACAGAAAGAGAAAGCGAGGGATTGTATGAACCAGGCGGCGGTGGGTGTGGGCTCCTGGCTGCTGCGCAGCGGCGGGGCTAGGGCGTTGGGGCTTGACGCGGGGCTGACGGACGCGTGCAGCTTTGCGCAGTGGCAGGCGGCACAGCGAGAAGACCGCGCAGAAACCGAGGCATTCCACGCGCTGGTGCGGGAGATTTGGGAAGCGGAGCTGGATCACCTGGAGCGAACCGTGCTGCGCGGGGTGCATTTGGAGGGAAAAAGTGAAGCGGCCGTGGGTCGGCAGGTGGGGTTGCACCATTCCACCGTGAAGCGCTGCCGCCTGCGGGCGGAAGCAAAGCTGCGCCGTGCCCTGCAAAGCGTGCTGCGCTACCGGGCGCTTGTGGCAAAAAGGGAATGCGAAAACTAGGTTCCGTTGCTATATTTTTTGAGCGATTTTTTGCCAGAAGACGCGCGGCGAACGGGGTTGCGTACGGAACTGCTATAAGTAAGAATGAATTAGGGGTAACGAAAGGATGGGAAGAACTATGGGACAAGACAGCCTGCGCGCATTGGGGGAGCAATACGCGGCAGAAGCGGACAAACTTTCGGAAATGATTAAGGCATGCAAAGAGCGCCGTCGCTTTGCCATTGGCAGGGGGAACGCCGCCGAGGCACAGCGGCTGGAACGCCTGGCGGAGCTGCACAACCAGCAACGCAGCGATCTGCTGCGGCTTTCCGCATGGCTGCGCCACTACTACGACACATCGCCGGAGGAAAACCTGGAACAAAAAAGGAGGAGCGCGCATGCGGATTATTACGGTTGCATTGCTTGACGACGAAAGCGCACAGATCGAGACGGATCACGTGTATCAAGGGGAGCACAGGGCGGTGCGGCTAGAAATCACCCTGCCGGAACGCCTGCGGGAAGGGTTTAGCTACTACACGCTGTGCTTCGATCTGATGGGTTCCGGGCGGCGGTTGCCGCTGGGGAACATCTATCCGCTGGAAGAGGGGGACACGCCGCCTTTGGCTTATTTTGACAACGGCATCATCTATTGCGACCTGCCGGATAAAATCACCAGTTGCACATTCGCGTGGGTGCAAGTGGAAGCGCACCGGCAGGAAAACGGAAGATGCGTCGGCATTGAAAAATCCGTGCCCTTTGTGTTGTCCTTTGAGGATGCGGTGGCCGGGGAAGGCGACACGCTTTCGGCCTTTGCGCTGGGGCACATGAACGAACTGATGGCACAGCTAGACAAGCTGCGCGGCACGCTAAAAACGAAGATCGGCAGCGCGCAAGAAGAATTGGCCCAGGTGCTGGAAGACCTGGATGATCGTATTGCGCAAAAAGCCACGGCGCAGCTGGCGGGCACACAGGCACAACTGGAGGACGCCATTGCCCAAGTGCTTGCGACAGCACAAACGCAGATGGCAAACCAGCTTGCCGCCGCGCTTGCCGCCACGCAGGCACAGCTAACCGAACTGGTTGAGGACGGCATTGCCGCCGCGCTTGCCGGCGCGCAGGCACAGCTAACCGAACTGGTTGAGGGCGGCATTGGTGTTGCGCACTTGACGGCCGGCGAAGAAACGCCCACGCTAACGCTGCTGCCGGGGATTCGGTACTATATTGAGTTTGCGGAGGGGGCGGCGGCGGTGACGCTGACGCTCGACGACAGCCAATCCGCGGCGGACTATGCACAGGAATTTATGTTTGTAATCTCAGGATTGACGGGGGAAGACCCGCCGCAAATCCAAATTGCCTACCAAAGCGGGGCGGGCGTGGATTTGCCGGAAAATCTGGTGTGGGAAACAGGTTATGTCTATGAGCTGAACGTGCTGGACGGGCTGGCCGTGAGCACACGATGGGAGGCCGTCGCATGAGCATGGCTTCGCAAAGCCGACGCCGCATTCTGTTGGGTGCGCAGTCTGTCGTGCCGCCGCCCCCTGCGGATGTCCTCGAATGGGATTTTAGAACCGGGCTGACCGTGGACAATCTGCAGGGGCTTTCTTTTTTGTCGAACACCTCGAGGGACCCGACCGCAACTTATACGACGATCAACGGCCAAAGAGCCGTGCGGCCCTATACAAACACCTACTTCCGCGTGGATCAGCCTAGTTATGGCGCGGAATCGCTGCGGGTGGATGGGTGGATCCCTTCGAACGCCACGATTTGGCAGGGGCCAATTCTCTCGTGCGGGAGCGACGCGGACGACCCGACAATCGGCGCGCTGCAATATGTGTATCAAGTTGTGCAGCAGGTTTGCGGGCTAAAATACTTTGACAGCGCAAACACAACCGACGTACACAGCCTTTTTACCGAAGCGGACCCGGGCGGCGCGAACAACGCAATTCACGTGATGTTTGACATTACTCGGCGGGGCGCTGCAATGAATGCATTTGCTTCGGCATCGGTTGGCGGGTTCGGCTACAGCTTTGAATACGGCGCGCGCGGCACAGACCCCACGGCGTTCAATTCGGCCATGAGCGGCCTTGGTTTTGGCACGGGCTTGGTTATCCCGGTATCGTCAATGTTGATTCATTATTTGAAGTGGGAACGGTTGAAGTGAGAGGGGGGGCGAAATGACAGCAAAAAAAACATTGACAGGACTGGCCGCGCACGCAAAGGCGCAAATCGGCCAAATTTATTGGTACGGCACGTTTGGGCAAAAGCCCACCCTCGACCTGCTGATGCAAAAGCACAAACAGTACCCCACGCAGATTACGGCTGAGCGCTATGACTACGCTAAGCGGCATCACGTGGGGCAAGACAAGCGCGTGTACGACTGCGCGGGGCTGGTGAAGAGCTATTTTTGGTGCGAAAGCCCCACCGGCCCGCCAAAATATAACGCCGCGCAAGACCAGAGCGCAGCGGGGCTTAAAAGCTGTTGCGGCACAAAAGGGGCCATTGGCAGCTTGCCCGAAGTCGCTGGGCTGCTGCTGTTCATTGGCACCGGCCACGTTGGCGTCTATCTTGGCAATGGCAAAGCGGCCGAAGCGCGGGGCTTCAGCTATGGTGTGGTGCAAACCAACCTGAAGAACCGTGCCTGGGACGCCTGGGGCAAACTTGATTGGTTGGAAGACAACACACAAAAAAAGGAGGAGAAGTGCACATGCAATTGCGAATGCTGCAAAGCGCAACTTTGCAGGAATGGGTGAGCCTGCTGACACAGGGGCTGACGCTGCTGCTTTTTTTGGCCGGGCTGGTGCTGGGAATGTGGCAGCTGCGCCGCCAAAAACAGGGCGCGCAGACGGAAGAGCTTGCCAAAATCGCGCGGGCGCGTTCCGTGCTGCGCGGGCTGCTGCAGGGTTCTGCCTTTGGCCTGGTGACGCGGGCGGAGGAACACTATGGCGCGGGCCAGGGCGAAATCAAAAAATCTGAGGTGCTCGCAAACCTGCTGCAGCTGCTGCCGGAGGACCAGCGCGCACTGTTTAGCGCGGAGGAACTGACCAGCCTGATTGAAAGCGGGCTGGCAAGCGCAAAAAAGATCTGGGGCAGCCAGGCTGGGGCCTAACCGCCGCGCTGCGGACCCGCACAAGCACAAAAACAGCCCCTGCCGGTTAAGCAGGGGCTGTTGTGTTTGCATTTGTAATTTGGAATTATGCGGGTGCGCTGTAGGCCACGGTCACGCGGTAGGGGGTGTCATCGCCGGAGAAGGCTTCGGGGACAAGGTAGTAGGTTTCGCCGGCGTTGAGCGGGGCCACAAGAGCAAAATCGTAGGGGTTGAGACTGATCCTCTTGCCAAGCAAAGAATATGTGTTGTCGGAGGCGTCGTCATTTTCGGTTATGTAGTCGCCGTTGGAATCCAACAGGGTGACAAGCGGGTCTTGCGCGTCCCACACGTAAAAAAACTCATACACGGCTCCATACACGGCTTCATACACGGCTTCAAAAATGGAACTGTACCAGCCGGGGTCTTCAAAATAATCCATCAAATAAAAAGCCAGGGTTTTGGGGAAATCAAAGATGTTGCCGAGTCCTTTTATCCCGCCGGGGGCGCTAAAAGAACGGAAGGTGTAGTAGCCGCTGGCCTTGGGGGTGAAGGCGTATAGGTTCACTTCAGCCGCGCCATACGCTTCAGAGCCGTTATAGTCGGCGACGCCGGGGGTCACTTCGTTGACACCCGCCTTGAGGGTGGACGCGTCGTCCTTGCTATATTTTTCGAAGAACGGAACCGCCTTGAAGGTGATGGGCGTTTTGTTGTTGCTGTAGTATTCGCCATCGGCAGAAATCGAAACATCAAGATAGAATTTGTTGTTGCCAAGCCGCACGTCTTCGTCGGGCCAGATAGCCCAAACTTCCGTCCACTCAATGTCAAAATCCGTGTCATCATCATCGAAAATGACGTCGCTAAACCACCCGTCGGATAGGTCGTCGTAGACAATGGTTTTCTCGAGGCTGCCGATTTTCACCTTGAGTTCGAGGCCAGAAAGGTTGGGTTCGCCCCACCCGAGCGCGAAGGTGTTGTCGGTGGGCTGCTTGGTGATGGTGATGGTCGCGCCCATAGGCGATTTTGCGGCCGCCGAGGCACCCACGGTGCACGCAAACAGCATGGAAAGGACCGCCAGGAAAATGAAAACGCGCTTGGTTGCTTTTCTCATAAAAACCTCTCCTTCTTTTTATAATTTCATTATAACATCTCGAATTATAAAAAGTCAAGCAACTTTTTTGGCAAACAGAAAATTTTTTTTGCAATGACGTGCGTGTGTGTTTTTTTGCAAAAAACGAAAGAAACACTTGACAACCCTGTTGTTTTCTGTTATACTACTAAGGCAATAAGCAGAGTG
>JAITBA010000243.1 GCA_031283835.1 Oscillospiraceae bacterium | reverse complement strand
GCCACGCGCAAGATTCTCGGCGCGCGCGATTAAACTGCACGCTTCCTCCGCGTTGACGGCCAAGTCTTGTGCGGCCACTTGCGCCTGGCGCAGCGCACCGATTTCGTCGAACGCCGCTTGTGTCAGCGCCGCGGGCCTTTCTGTTGCATCCGCAAAAAGCGATTGATACACAGCGATTTCGTCGGCATTCAGCGCGGCTTGTGCCTCTTCGTAGGCAAGTGCGTTGTCGCTTTGGGCGGAAAGCAAAACCTCCAGCGCCGCACAGGCCTCCGGCGCGAGCCGCCCTTGCAACGCAACCTGCAGTTGCTGCCGCACCCGCGCAACTTCGCTTTCTAAATCACCAAAACAAACCGCCTGCGCCTGTTTGTAGGGCGTCCATTCGCGCAGCACTTCGTCGCGCAGCGTTTGCGCCAGCCGTTCCGGGTCTGCCTCGTCGGCGGTGGCATCAAAATCCACCGCCCGCGCAAGCCGCAACAAATCGAGGGGCTGCAAAACCGTGACCATCAACGCCTTCAGCTGGTCCTCCTGCGCAGCGTCCAATTCAACGGGCTTCAGAGCCTCCGCCTGCAAAAGTGCTTCCTCGTATTGCTCTGCTAAAGCGCTATAGTGCTCCGCTAAAGCGTTATAGTATTGGATTGCCTCCGTTGCCCCGTCGCCAGCCGGCCGATTCTGTGCGCTCCAAAGGTCTGTTTCCTTTTGGCGCGCCGCCAGCCAGTCGTTCATATCCGACGGAAAAACGCGCCTGTCAGTCGTGTCGCGGCCCAGCGCATAGTCCGCCAGGGCCTGCTTTGCGCGTTTGCTTTGCGCCCGCGCCGTCTGCAATGCCTGCAATGTCTGCCGCGTTTGCTGCGCCGCGTCGCCAAACCAAGCTTCAACCAGCGCCTGCAACCGCTCTTCGTAATCGGCAGCCCGTGCTTGCGTGGCGACCAGGCCGTTTTTGTGGTAGAACTCCGCCTGCGCGCCGCGCGCCAGCACCTCTTTCAGCAAAGGTGCCACATTTTCATCAAACCCTTGATAATCAAAGCCGGAAGCGGGCGTTTTGCGGTCCCGCTTGTCAGCGGCTTCCTGGGCTTTCAGCAAGCTGTTGGCTGCCTGCGCCCACGCGCGGGCGCTTTCCAGCGTCTCTCGCAGTTCCTCCTGCTGCGCCAAGGTGAGCGGAACAGTTTGCTCGCGCAGCGACTGCAACGTCGCTTTTATCTTCTGCGCCACGTACGCATATTCGCCTGCGAGACCCTCGATTGTGTCGGATTCCAGCGTGTAAAGCTCTTTCGCCCAAGCATCATAGGCCGCTTCGCCGTCCGCTGTGAAGAAGTTGCCCTCGTCCGTATAATAGGCACGCAGCGCATCTGTCGCGTCGTAATAGTCGTTGTAGGCCGCAAAAAATTGCTGCCAGTCCGCTAGTTCCACGCCAAGATTTTCGGTGATCAGCGCGGCGCAGGTTTCCTGGATTTCCGTCAGCAGGGCCTGCACCGCTTCTTCGCCGCCATCGTCATACGCGTTCGCAAAACCCTTCTGCAGCACAGACAACTCCCTCAGTGCATCCACTACATCCCAATATTCGTCCTCTTCCTCCAGCGTCGGCACGCCAGAGCACAGGTCCTGCGCTGCTTTTTTGTAACGCTGTGCCGTGCGAAACGCTGTGTCCGCAATGTTTTCCGACACGGCGGCCGCAGGTGCCGTCAGCGCCAAAAGCACCGCAACCGCCACAGCCATCGCCCATAATCTTCTCATCCAACTTGTCTTTTGCATACTAAAAAACCTCTTCCCCGGCAGTAAAACTGTCAAATTTCTCCTGTAGTATACCACAGAAAAAGGGGAAAAGCAAGCGAAATTGGAAAATTTTAGAAAAATTTGTCTAATAGTGGTAATTTTTCTCAAGAACAGGATTCGATCTTCTCGCAAACCCAGGGCGAACGGATTTGCGAGAAGGTCTATTAGGGCGTGTTGACACTATCCGAAATGTCCAGATTTTGAGCGGATTTTTTGCCGGGCAAGGCAATTTTTTGCAGTCATACTTTCGTATTACAAAAAAAATTAACGCAGAACGACGGAAAATCCGCCAGAAGATGGGCGTTGAGCGTTAGTGTCAACACGCCCTAGACTTCGAAGGCCGCAAATTCTGTGTGAATGCCCTCTTCCGTTCCGCCCGCAAAATCAAAACCGCCTTCACGAAGAATTTCACCAATGCGGCGGCCCGGGTTTTGCCAAACGATGTTGAGAAGCTCCACAAAATCTCGAATCACCTCGCGCGGCGTAATATGTGTGCTGGCACCAATACGCTCAAACTCCGCCTTGAGGAAGGCGACATATTCCTCCGGCCGAATGTCGCTCGTGTAGTCATACAAATGCGCGTGGAGCGCGGCCAATTTTTCGGCAAGCACCATGAGTTCTTCGTAGGTGAGGGGTTCTAGGCGGATGATGGGAGCCAGCAAATCGCGGGTGCCGGGGTTCGAAAAACGACCCTCCGTGAGCCGTGAGCGCAGCGCGTCGTAGCTAAAAATACCTTTGTCCGTGTCTTCCAAACACTGGGGCGTGGCGCACATCAGCATGCCAATGTGGCTGGCCTTGCCCTGCAGCGTGTCGTTATACATTGCGAGGATTTTTTCGTAGTTATACTGCCGGGTGACGCGGTGGGGAATGCAATAAATATTCACAAGCTCATCCACCATAATAAGCATGCCTTTGTAGCCTACCTGCACCAAAAAAGCCGCGAAGAGCTTAAGAAAATCATACCAGTTTTCGTCGGTCACAATCAAGTGAATGCCAAGGGCCCGCGTGGCCTCGGTTTTTGTGGAAAATTCGCCGCGCAGCCAGCGCAGCACCTGTGATTTTTTCTCTTCGTCACCGTTGCGCCCCGCCTGCCAATAAGCGGCGATGGCCTTGCCAAAGTCGAAGCCGTTCACCATATCCTCCATGGCATGAATGACGGCATAAATACGCTGCTGCACCGCGGTTTCGAAGCCGGGCATGTTGGGCATTGTGCCGCTATCGATCACCTGGGTCTGCACGCCCGAGAGCCATTTTTCGAGCACGAGGGGCAATGCGCCGCCGTCTGGCTTGGTGCGCACGCTCATGTTGCGCACCAGCTCTTTATAGGTCGCCAACCCCTGCCCCTTTGCCCCGCAAAAGCGCCGCTCCGGCGAAAGGTCGCAGTCCAGCACGGCAAACTGCCGCTCCATCACATGGTTGCGAATGGTTTGCAACAAAAAACTTTTGCCCGCGCCGTAGCGCCCAACGATGAACCGAAACGCCGCGCCGCCGTCGGCAATCACATCCACATCCCGCAGCAGAGCGTCAATTTCGGCGGTGCGCCCCACCGTGATATATTCCAGCCCCACCCGGGGCACGACGCCGCCCTTTAGGCTACCCAGCACCGCCGTGGCAATGCGTTTGGGCGCTTTGTGTTCCATGCTCATAGCTCCCTCCAGTTTTCATAATCTTCGATGAGTTTTCCGCCTTCAATCAGTGTGTCGCCAAAGCAATCCAGCGCAATCGCGTTGATTTCCTCCACAAGCAACTCGTCCTCGAACCGCCCGGCTTCTAAAAACGCGATTTGCGCCGGCGCAAGTGTGCGGTAGAACGATTCGCCGACAAAATTTTTTGTGAGCGGCGGCGGTGTTTTTGCGGGCGGCACATCTTCCTCGGCTGCCTCTGTGAGCAAACGCTCCGTCATTTCGGCGGCTTCGGCGCGAATGCGCTCCAGGCGCGCAAAATTGATTTTGACCGGCTTTGGGGGCGACGCAGGCTCTTGCGCAAGGCCCGGGGCCTCGTTTTTGTGGTTTGTGCCGCTCTTTTTTGGTTTGGGCGGCCTGGGCGCGGCACGCAAGGGCGTTATATCGTGGGTGCGCGCAAAAGCGTCCACAGCGTCATCAACGGCATTGGCCAACGTGTCGGCACACAAAAACGTGTGCAACCGTCGCTGATTTTGCGCCGTGTTCTTGAACATCTTTGACGGGATAGCCGACAGCGGGTAGGGGTAGTCCGCGTGCTCCCGCAAGCGCTGCTCCATGCGCTTGAGCAAAAATGTGGCCACAGCGTTTGCCGCGGCGCCGCGCATCACATCACCAAAGGGCAGCTTGGCCGCCGCGAAGGCCTCTGTTGCCGCCGCCAGCAACGCGGCAAAGCAATCTTCAAAAAGCGCCGCGTTTTTGGGGTGATAAAACCGGCTTTTTTGCAGATTATAGGACGCAAGGTGCTGAAAAACCGGCAGCTGCGGGCTGCCCTGCCGCAGCAAAAACAGGTGCGGAAACCATAGCTCCACCCGGTGCCGCAGCAGCGCCGGCTCCAGCGGCAGACCGCTTTTTTGCACGCAGGCCACAATTTTGTTGGGCAATTGCCGGGCGACAAATTTATCAAATG
>JAITBA010000230.1 GCA_031283835.1 Oscillospiraceae bacterium | reverse complement strand
GTGTGGCAGCCATGGGGCCGGTGGGCGGTGGGCGGCTCGCGGCCCCAACAGAACTTTATGCCCGCATGACCGGCAAACGTTCCATTCCCACCTACGAGCTGGCGCTGCAATACGTGCTGGGGAACCCCTACGTCAGCTGCGCGCTTTCGGGCATGCAAAACGACGAAATGCTGCTGCAAAACGTGAAGGTTGCCAACAATGACCGCCCCCTCACCGCGGAAGAGTGGCGGCAGATTGGCGACAGCCTGGAGCAGCTAAAAAAATTCAGCGATCTTTATTGCACCGGTTGCGCCTATTGTCAGCCCTGCCCCGCCGGCATCGATATCCCCAAAATTTTCCATGCGTATACATACCACAATGTCTACGAGCTTAGCGACCACGCCAAAACCATGTTCCACAAACACCAAAAAAATGGCGGCAAACTGCTGGCAGATTGCAAAAACTGCGGTTTCTGCGAGCGCAAATGCCCCCAACACATTGCCGTGCGCCGGGAGTTGGCGCGCGTGGAGAAAATCTTAACCGCCCTGTGAGCGCCCGACACGTTAGATTGCGTTGCGTCTTAGCACCTTTTTGCATCCCAAGAAAGAAATGATTGATGAAAAAACAAACAAAAACGCTGGCTTTCACCGCGCTGCTGCTGGCCATTGGCACGTTGCTGCCACAGCTGTTCCACGAAATCGGCAGCCAAAAGCTGGGGCAGGCGTTGTTGCCGATGCACTTTGCGGCATTGGCGGCGGCGCTGCTGGTGGCACCCCTTTTTGCGCTTGTGATGGCGTTGCTGCTGGCGCCGCTGGGCTTTTTGCTCACGGGCATGCCACCGCCGCCCATGCTTTTTTGCGTGATGGCGGAGTTGCTGGCCGTCACGGCAGTTTGCGGGTTGATGCGCAAAAAATCCGCAAAATTGCCCGCGTGGGCCGCCCTCTTAACAGCGCAAATTGTGGGGCGGGGCGTGTTGTTTGCGGGTTTGTTGCTTTTGCACCTTGTGCCCGTGCCGGCGGCAGCCCTAGCCATTGTGTTGGCAGGTTGGCCCGGCCTGGCGTTGCAGTTGCTCCTCCTGCCCTTAATCACCAAAATTCTGGAGAAGAAACATGTTCTGCCCTGAACCCATCAACCTACGCCTCCCCGGCCTAGACGGCCACACCTGCGCGGTGCGAACCGCTGACGGGCAGCTTTTTTGGAAAGACGGCCGGGGGGTTGCACCGCCGCTGCAATGGCTGCGGGAATGCCCGGCAGGGCTGCGCGGTGCCTTTGTGCACGACAAAATTGTTGGCAAAGCGGCGGCGCTGCTGTGGGCGCTGGCAGGCATAAAAACGCTGCACGCGGAGGTGATGAGCCAAGCGGCCGCCGGTTTTTTGCAGGGTACAAGCATCGCGTTTTCGTATGGCACGCTGGTGCCGCAAATCGTGCGCCGCGACGGCAAGGGCATGTGCCCAATGGAGGCCCGCGCCCTGGAAATTGATTCCCCGGCGGACGCACAGAAAATTTTTGAAGAGTGGACGGTACGCAATGTTTAGCAATGACGAGTTGGAGCGTTATTCTCGGCAGATTCTGCTGCGCGAAATTGGGGTAGCCGGGCAGCAAAAGCTAAAAAATGCCAAAGTGCTGCTCATTGGCGCGGGGGGGCTCAGCGCGCCGGCGGCCACATATCTGGCGGCGGCAGGCGTGGGTACCATTGGCCTGTGCGACAGCGACACGGTGGAGCTTTCGAATCTGCAGCGGCAGATCCTCTATGGCAGCGAGGCCCTCGGCGAGCAAAAAACAGATGCCGCCCGCCGTCGTCTTGCCGACCTGAACCCCGGGGTGCAGGTGCGCACCCACAAAATGTTGGCACAGCCTGGCACCATTTTGCCTTTGATTGCGCAATACGACTTCATTCTGGATGGCACCGACAATTTTGCCGCCAAATTTTTAATCAACGATGCGTGTGTGCTGGCGCAAAAGCCCTTTTGCCACGCAGGCGTCACCAAATTCAGCGGCCAGCTGATGACCTGGGTGCCGGACGTCGACGGACCCTGCTACCGCTGCGTGTTCCGCGAAATTCCGCCCCCCATGGCCACCTGCAAGCAGGGGGTCGTCGGCGCGGTGGTGGGCGTTATTGGCTGCTTGCAAGCCCTTGAGGTCATCAAATATTTCACCGGCATTGGCAAGTTGCTCACCGGCAAACTGCTGGTATTCAATGCTTTGGAGGGTGATTTTCAGCAAACAAAGCTCCCCGCGGCGCTGCACAGCTGCCCTGTTTGCGGCCACGCCCCGTCCATCACCACCCTGCACCCCGCGCACTACCCCGTGTCCGCGTGCGAAATATAAAAACGCAAACGAATTTCACTTGCATTTCCCGCACAGGTGTGATATAATGATGATGGAGGTGTAGCACATGGAATCTGTTTGGATTATCTGGGCAATTCTGTTCGCGGCCAGCATAGCGCTAGAAACAGTATCGATGCAGCTGTTTTCCATCTGGTTTGCACTGGGTGCGCTGACGGCCGGCGCGGCGGTCTTTTTTGGGGCCGAACCATGGCTGCAAATCGTGCTGTTTGTGGGGGTCACCGCGTTGAGCCTGCTGGCATCGCGCCCGCTGGTGAAGCGCCTGCAAAAAAAAGTGGAACCCACCAATGCAGACCGCATGGTGGGCAAAAATGCCGTTGTGCTTGAGGAAATCAACAACATCAACGGCACCGGCCAAATTCAAGTGGATGGCCAGGTTTGGTCGGCGCGCACGGAGGAGGACGAAATCCTTCTGGTGGGCACAAATGTGCGCACAATCGCCATTCGCGGCGTAAAAATGATTGTTACCCACACGCAACCCGCAGAAGAGAAAGGGGAATAATTTTCATGGAAATTTTAATCGCTCTGTCCGTTGTTGTCATAATCGTGGCTGTTGTCGTGATTCTCAACATCAAAATCGTGCCGCAATCCATGACCTATGTTGTGGAGCGCTTTGGTGCCTACAAAGAAACCTGGCAAACAGGCCTGCACGTAAAAATCCCGGTGGTTGAGCGCGTGGCCCGGCAGGTTTCGATGAAGGAAAAAGTGGCGGATTTTCCGCCCAAGCCCGTGATCACCAAAGACAACGTGACTTTTATGATTGACAGCGTTGTGTTTTATCAGATCACCGACCCGAAGCTCTACGCCTACGGCATCGAAAAACCTCTCAACGCCATCGAAAACCTCATCGCCACCATTCTGCGCAATATCATTGGCGAACTGGAACTGGATCAAACGCTCACCTCGCGCGAGACCATCAACTCCCGCATGCGCCAGGAACTGGACGTGGCCACCGACCCCTGGGGCATCAAAGTGAACCGCGTGGAACTCAAAAGCATTGAGCCGCCCGCGGATATCAAGAACGCCATGGAAAAGCAGATGAAGGCCGAGCGCGAAAAACGCGCGAAAATCCTCGCGGCCGAAGCGGAAAAAGAAAGCCAAATCACCGAGGCGGAAGGCCTGAAAACAGCGGCCATCCTCCGCGCCGACGCTGTGCGCGAGGCCCGCATTCGCGAAGCGCAGGGCGAAGCCGATGCCATTTTGAGCGTGCAGCGCGCCCATGCGGTAGCGATCAAACTCATCAACGAAGCGCAGCCCGGCAACGCCTATCTTTCATTGCAAGCCCTCAAGTCCTTCGAGGCCGCCGCCAACGGCCAGGCCACCAAAATCATCATCCCCAGCGAGATTCAGGGCATTGCGGGACTTGCCAAAGGAATTCTTGAGGCTGTGAATGGGTAGCGGACTCGACGTTTCGCTTGCGCCGCCGGTGCGGCTCATCGTGCTACCCCATTCATGCTTTTTACTGTGTGTCCCCCTACTTCTATAGCGAAGGGCAAAAATAGTAATGTCCTGTTTTTCTGCGCTTTGGCAGGAATCCGCCGAATTTCATACCTTACTCACAGACATCCGTGGGCACAGGTTGCCCATGGGTGTTCTTGGGCTGTCTCCGGTGCACAAAGCGCACCTTTGCGCCGCGCTGTGCGAAAGCTTGGCCGAACCCGGCGGGAACCCCCGGCGGGCCATCATCGTGGCCCCAGACGAAATGCAGGCGACCGTGCTGCGCGACGATTTGCAAAGCTTTGGCCTGCGGGCGCTGCTCTACCCGGCCCGCGATTTGGCGCTGCGGCCCAGCGAAGTGCGCTCTCGGGAATATGAACATGCGCGCTTGGCGGCGTTGGACGCTTTGACACAACGGCGTTGCGACATTGTTGTGTGCGCCGCGGAAGCCGCCATGCAGCGCACCCTCCCGCCAAAGGCCCTTGCGGCGCGCTGCGTGAACCTGGAACCCGGCGCGCAATTTCCCGTGGAGGCACTCACCGCGCTGTTGCTGCGGGCGGGCTATACGCGGGCCGGCCAAGTGGAAGGCCCCGGACAGTTTGCCCAGCGCGGCGGCATATTGGACATTTTTCCGCCGCAAAGCAGCCTGCCCGTGCGATTGGAATTCTGGGATGAAACCATCGACACCATGGCGGTGTTCGATTTGGAAACCCAGCGGCGTGCGGGCCCCGTGCAGGAACTGCGCATTATCCCTGCCAACGAAATCGCGCCCGAAAGCACGGCGCAGCTGCTAAAGATTGTTGAGGAGTTTCACGATACGATCAAAGGCAAGGGCAGCACAAAAATCAAAGCAAGCCTGCAAAAAGACGCCGCCCTGCTGCGCGACGGCCTGCGCCCGGCGTCCATCGACCGTTACCTGCCGCTGATTTATCCGCAAGAATGCACGGTGCTAGACTACCTGGAGCCGGAAGGGCTGCTGATTTTTAACGAAAGTTTTAACCTGCGGGAGCGGGCTACGGGCTGCGACAAGCTGTGGCTGGAGGATCTCAAGGGCTACGTGGAGGAAGGCACCCTGTGCGCCGGGCTTGAGCGTTATAGCCTGCGCTGGCCAGATTTGCTGGAGACGGCGACGCGGCGCGGCGTGATCTATATGGACAACTTGCCCCGGGGCAGCTTCGACACCCCCGTGCGCGATCTGGTGAGCATCACCGCCCGGCAGCTGACCCCCTGGAACGGCCTGCTAGATCTGCTCACCGACGACTTGGGCCACTTGAAGGGCCGCAAAGATTGCAGCTGCGCCATTTTTGCGGGAACAGAAAAAGCGGCCAAAACCCTGGCGGAAGACCTGAACCTTGAGGGCTTCGTCGCGCTGTATTGCCCGGTGCCGCCGGCGACGCTGCCAAAGGGCGTGGTGGTCACGCTGCCCGGCGCGCTTTCTGCCGGCGCGGAGTACCCCCTGGAAAAAACCACGCTGATCACCTACGGCGCGCGGGCGACGGCCCGCAGCAAACGGCAAGCCTCCAAGGGCAAAAACAACGGCAAAAATGCCTTCCACTCCCTGGCCGAGCTGCTGCCCGGCGATTATGTGGTGCACAAAGCCCACGGTGTGGGCATTTTTGAGGGCATCACCACCATGAACGCCGGGGGCGCCGAAAAAGACTATATCCAGATTCGCTACAACAAGGGCGACATGCTCTACCTGCCCGTGACACAGCTGGATCAGGTGACAAAATATATTGGCCCAAAAAACGAGGGCGTAGTAAAACTCAACCGCCTGGGTGGCAGCGACTGGCAAAAAGCCAAAAGCCGCGCCGCCGCCGGGCTGAAAGACTTGGCGAAAGAGCTTACACAGTTATACGCCCAGCGCATGCGCACAAAGGGCCACGCCTTTGGGCCCGATATTGACATGCAAAACGACTTTGAACGCCGCTTCGAATTCGAAGAAACCCAGGACCAGTTGCGCTGTATTGACGAAATCAAGCGCGACATGGAACAGCCTCGGCCCATGGAACGGCTATTGTGCGGCGACGTGGGCTTTGGCAAAACAGAAGTCGCCCTGCGCGCGGCCTTTAAGTGCGCTGCCGAGGGCAAGCAGTGCGCCATTCTGGTGCCCACCACCATCCTGGCCTTTCAGCATTATCAAACCATCCAGCGGCGCTTCGAGGGGTTCCCACTCGAGACCGCCATGCTCAGCCGCTTTGTGAACCCCACCGACACCAAGCAGATTTTGCAACGGCTCAAGCGCGGCAGCATCGATATTCTTGTGGGTACCCACCGTCTGCTTTCAAAGGCGCTGGAATTTAAAGACCTTGGGCTGATTGTTGTTGACGAGGAGCAGCGCTTTGGCGTGGGACAAAAAGAAAAGCTCAAAGAGCGCTACCCCGCTGTTGATGTGCTCACGCTCACGGCCACGCCCATCCCGCGCACGCTGAACATGGCCTTGAGTGATATCCGCGACATGAGCGTGCTGGAGGAGGCCCCGCAAGATCGCTACCCTGTGCAGACCTATGTGCTGGAGCACGACATGGGTATTCTGGCCCACGCCATGCAGCAGGAATTGCGCCGGAGCGGGCAGGTGTATTACCTCCATAACCGCGTGGAAACCATTGAGCGCCGCGCCGCGCAGATTAAAGAGCAGCTGCCCGGCGCCCATGTGGAAGTGGCCCACGGCCAGATGGACGAAGAAACGCTTAGCGACATTTGGCGCCGCCAGCTAGAAGGCGAAATTGATATCCTTGTTTGCACCACCATCATCGAAACCGGCATTGATGTGCCCAACGTGAACACCTTGGTCATCGAAGACGCCGACCGCATGGGTTTGGCACAACTGCACCAGATTCGCGGGCGTGTGGGCCGCAGCCACCGCCGTGCCAGCGCCTACCTCACCTACCACCCCGGCAAGGAGCTGACCGAGATTGCCCGCCGCAGGCTCGATTCCAT
>JAITBA010000164.1 GCA_031283835.1 Oscillospiraceae bacterium | reverse complement strand
GCGCGTGTGCGCCAGCGTGAACGTGGGCAGCAGTCGCGCGGGCATCAACATGAACGCTGTGGCGCGCATGGGGCGCGTGCTCAAAGAAGCGGCGGCGCGCACGGCAGAAAACGGCTCTGTGGCCTGCGCAAAGTTGGTGGTGTTTTGCAACGCGGTGGAGGATAACCCCTTCATGGCGGGGGCGTTCCATGGCGCGGGCGAGCGCGATCTGGTCATCAACGTGGGCGTGAGCGGGCCGGGCGTGGTGAAGCATGCCCTGGAGGAATGCCGCGGCGCGGACTTTGAAACCGTGTGCGAAACCATCAAACGCACGGCGTTCAAAATCACACGCGTGGGGCAGCTGGTGGCGCAAGAGGCCAGCCGCCGCCTGCGTGTGCCTTTCGGCATCATCGACCTGAGCCTTGCGCCCACCCCCGCCGTGGGCGACAGCATTGCCGAAATTTTTGAGGAGCTGGGGCTCGAAAAAGCGGGCGCACCGGGCACAACGGCGGCTCTCGCGCTGCTCAACGACAACGTGAAGAAGGGTGGCATCATGGCCAGCAGCTACGTTGGCGGCCTTTCCGGCGCGTTCATCCCCGTGAGCGAGGACCACGGCATGATTGAGGCCGTTCGGTGCGGCGCGCTCACGCTCGAAAAGCTAGAAGCCATGACCTGCGTGTGCTCCGTGGGGCTCGACATGGTAGCCGTGCCCGGCGATACCTCTGCCGAAACCCTCAGCGGCATCATCGCCGACGAAATGGCCATCGGTATGATCAACCACAAAACGACCGCCGTGCGCATCATTCCTGCCGCCGGCAAGCAGGTGGGCGACGTGGTGGCATTTGGCGGGTTGCTTGGCAGTGCGCCTGTCATGCCCGTCAACCGCTTCTCCTGCGCCGATTTTATCCGTCGCGGCGGCCGCGTGCCCCCACCGGTGCACAGCTTTAGGAATTGACGACGTGGCGGTGCGTGCCCCCCCGGCAAGGCTGCCAAACCCGCAAACGCCCTGCCTTTCAGCAAAAAAACACTTGACAAATCCCTCGCTTTGGCATATACTAAATAGAGATTGTGGCCATGGCACGGCCGCATCAACAGAACACCGGGACGTGGCGAAGTTTGGTATCGCGCCTGCTTTGGGAGCAGGATGCCGCTGGTTCGAATCCAGTCGTCCCGACCATAATGGTTGCTCAATCTAAATGCAGCCAGCCGAACCCATTGATTATCAAGGGCTTCAGGTGGCTGCATTTAGATTGAGCAATCATTATGGAGCAGGTGATGGGAATCGAACCCACGTAACCAGCTTGGAAGGCTGGAATTCTACCATTGAACTACACCTGCGGTGAGCAAATCGCGCCGGGCCACTGCTTGCGCAACACCTTCCCCGGCACGTTTGCGTATTCCATTATAGCATATGCAGGCGCGTTCGTCAATAGCCTACGCCAAAAATTCGCAATTTCGCCAAAAATTCACGAAGAAATCCCCTCCGCGCAATTTTGCAAAGAACGCAATCCAAGACGGGCAGCCCACCCGCCTTGCAAACTGCGCTGCCGCGCAAAGCCGCTCTGGACGCAGGGTCTATATGGTGCCGTCCCAGGTGGTGGTGGTTTTGCGATTGCCTTCTTCTTCGCTAAACCAGTGAGAGGTGACGACTTTGCTTTCGGTATAGAACCGATAGGCATCTTTGCCGAGGCAGTGGGCGTCGCCAAAAAAGCTCTTTTTGTGGCCGCTGAAGGGGAAGAAACCCACCGGCACGGGGATGCCCACGTTCACGCCCACCATGCCGCCGTCGGTGCGGCGCGCAAATTCGCGGGCGTAGTAGCCGCTCTGCGTAAAGATCACCGCGCCGTTGGCGAAGGGGTTCGTGTTCATGAGGGCAAGGCCTTCTTCAAAATCCTTCACCCGCTTGATGCACAGCACCGGCCCAAAAACTTCGGTTTCGCCAATGGCCATGCCGGGCGCCACGTGGTCAAAAATAGTCGGCCCAATAAAAAAGCCGTTTTCGTGCCCCGGCACAGTGACGCCGCGCCCGTCAAGAATCAACTTTGCGCCGGCGGCCACGCCTTCCGCAATGCGCGCCAGCACAGCCTCCTTGTGCGCGGGCGAAACCACCGGCCCCAGACGGCTGGTTTTGTCGCAGGCCGGGCCAACCGTGAGCTTCTTTGCCTGCGCCGCAATGGCGGCGGCCAGTTCGTCCGCAATGCTTTCTTGCGCCACAACCACCGGCAGCGCCATGCAGCGCTCGCCCGCGCAGCCAAAGGCCGCGTTCACAATGCCCGCCGCCGTGCGCGCAATCCGCGCGTCCTCCAGCACGAGGGCGTGATTTT
Source organism: Oscillospiraceae bacterium (assembly GCA_031283835.1). Classification (GTDB taxonomy): domain Bacteria; phylum Bacillota; class Clostridia; order Oscillospirales; family Acutalibacteraceae; genus WRMQ01. Next base: position 416 of record JAITBA010000164.1, on the reverse strand, counting down.
TTGCCTCGCACAGCGCCTGCACCCGCTTGCCCGCCGCCGCCGCCGTGGCATAAATATGCAACCCCGCCTTGGTGCTGCCCACAAAGGTGATCCCCTTAACGTCGGGGTGCGCAAGAATATGATCCACCTCGTTGCGGCCGCACGTAATCACATTCAGCACGCCGTCGGGCAGGCCGGCCTCCTTCCACAGCGCCGCCATGCGCAGGGCCGTGCGGGGCGTGGGGCTGGCCGCCTTGAGCACCATGGTGTTGCCGCAGGCAATGCACACCGGCGCCATCCACCCCATGGGAATCATCGCCGGAAAGTTGAACGGCACCACCCCCGCAAACACACCCACCGGCTCGCGATAGAGCACGGTATCGTAGCCGGTGGAGGCGTTCATCAAGTACCGGAAGCCGGTTTTTCCCCACCTGCTA
>JAITBA010000122.1 GCA_031283835.1 Oscillospiraceae bacterium | reverse complement strand
GGTGCGCAACGTGCTCGACGGCGCAAACATCCTATGGCAGGCGGGCGAGCTGGGCAAAGTGGACGAAGGCGGCGGCGGCACCGTGGCGGCTTATCTTGCCAAGCTGAACATTGACGTGGTTGACCTCGGCGTGCCCGTGCTCAGCATGCACGCCCCCTTTGAGCTGGCTGCCAAAACCGACGTCGCCATGCTTTTTTGGGCAGCCCGCGCGTTCTACGACGCCTAACACGATTCCGCATTAAAACGGTTTATTGCAGCGCAAGCGTTGCTTTCAATCCTGCCAAATCCTTCGTATCAAAGCAAAAGCCTGCTATGCCGGCGGCGGCGGCGGCTTCGATGTTCGCGCGGTTGTCGTCGATAAAAAAGCTCTCTTCCGGCTCCAAGTTGAACTGGCGCAGAAAAGCTTGATAAATCGCCGGCTCAGGTTTGAGCAGGCGCACTTGGCAGGATGTGAAAACGCCATCAAAAAGGCTATAATAGGGCAAATGTGTTGGCGGGCAAAAGACCAGCGGCGCGTTGCTGAGCAAAAACACCCGTCGGCCCTGCGCCTTGAGCGTGGGAATCAGTTCGCAGGCGGGCAGCGGCGGCATGGCTTCAAAATAATTGGGCAGCATGCGGGCCAGGGGCGCATGCAAGTGCGCGGGCAACTGCGCACAGCAGGCTTCGAGCATACCCTGCGCGTCAAAATCGCCCCGGTCCATGCGGTTCCATAGGCCGCTTTCGAACACCGCGCGCACCTGCGCCCGCTCTGCCGGCGCGCAATTGCCAAAATAAAATTGCAGCAAGCGTTCATACGAAAAATCCAACAGCACGCCGCCCATGTCGAAGACGATGTTTTGATAACACACCATGCGAATATTCCTCCTCTTATCTAGCCGTTGGCATTTGCGTTGAATGTGGAACTGCTATAACTGAAAGCGATTGCCCAGATGCCTAATTTCTAGGCGTTCGCCCATATCTTCCGGCAAATCGAGCGCAAGACCTTGCCGCACGGCGGTGAAGGCCACAGGCAATTGCAGCGCCCGGCGCAACGCGCGCAGCAACGGAAAGCTTTCTGTGATGATGTTTGCCGTGGTTTCGCGCCCCAGGTTTGTGGTGTTTGCAAGCCCCGTGAAGGGCAGGTGCACGGCGGTCTCAATGCTGCGGCACACTTGCAGCAGGCTTGCAGTGTTGCGGGTTAACGGGCGGCAAGCGTTGACCGTCAACAACATAGCCACATCCTCCCTGCCCTGCAGCCGCGCGGTGTAGCGCCCCAGTGCCAGCGCGCCGCTGTCGTCGCCGCCCAGGTCAATCACGCCTGTTAGGCGCGCATCGTCAAAAAGCCGCAGGGCGTCTGTTGGGGCCCAGGGCATTTCTACATTGGTGTTGGCAAAGGGCGAGCTGATTAGCTCCACGTCGTTTTGCGCCAGCAGCCCCGCAAAATCGGCGGTGCGAAAGTACGGGTTCACAATGTCCATGTCGCACAGGGCCACGGGAGCACAGACACGGCGCAGGCGCAGGGCATAGTGCACCGCGGCGGTGGTTTTGCCGCTGCCATAATGCCCGGCAATAATCGTGATTTTTTTTTGATTAAAAACTTGCATTTTTCGCATATTTCCTGTATAATAGATTCTATCTTTTTCATCTGTGAGATCAAAGCAAACGAGAGGAAAATCAACATGTTTTTTGCGGATTGTTTGAACGTGAACGATGCGGGGCATTTGACCATTGGCGGAGCGGACACCCTTGCTCTTGCGGAGGCGTTTGGCACGCCGGTGTATGTGGTGGACGAAACCCAAGTGCGCAAGAATATGCGCGCCTACAAACGCGCTCTCGATACCTATTATGGCGGGCACGGGTTGCCGCTTTATGCTAGCAAAGCGTTTTCGTGCAAAGAAATTTGCCGTATTGCCAGCGAAGAAGGCCTTGGACTAGACGTGGTGTCGGCAGGCGAGCTTTACACCGCGCTGCAGGCGGGGTTTAATCCGGAGAAAATTTATTTTCATGGGAACAACAAGACCCTGTTTGAGCTGGAATATGCCCTGCGGGAACGCGTGGGACAGGTTGTGGTCGATAATATCACGGAACTGGAAACCCTTGACGCGCTGGCAGCCAAGACGGGCCAAAAGCAAAAAATCCTGCTCCGCATTAAGCCCGGCATCGACGCCCACACCCACGATTTCATCCGCACGGGGCAAATCGATTCCAAGTTTGGCTTCGCGCTCGAAACCGGGGAGGCCTTCGCGGCCGCCCGCCGCGCCGCGCAAACGCAAAGCCTTGAACTCGTGGGCGTGCACTGCCACATCGGCTCCCAAATTTTTGAAACCGAGCCCTTCGCGCTGGCGGCGGCGCTGTTCTTGGATTTCCTCGAAGAAGTGCAAAAACAGCTGGGGCTTGTGCTGCCGCAAATGAACCTCGGCGGCGGCATCGGCATCCACTACGACGAAGACGACGACGCACTACCCTACGCCGCGCATTGCAAGGCCATTGCCGAAGTGATTGACACACAATGCGCCCAGCGGGGCCTGCCCAGGCCTTTTCTGCTGCTGGAACCCGGCCGCTCCATCCCCGGGCCGGCAGGGATCACGCTTTATACCGTGGGTGCCGTGAAAGAAATTCCCCATGTGCGCACCTATGTCACCGTGGACGGCGGCATGGGCGATAACCCCCGTTACATCCTTTACGGCGCGAAGTATACCATTCTGTGCGCCAACCGCGCGGGCGACGCGCGCACCCAAACCGTCACCGTGGCGGGCCGCTACTGCGAAAGCGGCGATCTCATTCAGGAATTCACCAAGCTGCAGCCTGTTGCCCCCGGCGATGTGCTAGCCGTGCTGGCCACAGGGGCTTATAACTACTCCATGGGCATGCGCTACAACCGCGTGCCCGCCCCACCCGTTGTGATGATCACCGACGGTAAGCCGCGGGTGATTATCAAGGGCGAAACGCTGGAAGACGTTGCGCGGCTGGATGTGTAGAGCATGCCTATAGAAAGGACGCTGCCACGCGATTGAAGGGGACAACTTCGACGCGAGAACGAAAGCATGCCTATAGAAAGACGCTGCCACGCGATTGAAAGGACTCTGCCACGCGATTTAAAGGGGGGGCTCCCAGCGCACGATTTTGCCGCTGCGCAGTGTTTCGGCCATGCGAATCACCTGTTGGTTTTCGCTGCCGCGGAACTGCAGGTTTAGGTTTTTGCGGGCCTCTATAAAGCGCCCGTCCACCAAAATATCGATCTCGCGCAGCAGCGATTGCAGCACGGGGTCGCTGTCGTTTTGCAGCTCTTTTTTGAAGACATAGCCCGTATAGCACCAAATATCTTTTTTTGGGAAGGCCGTGCGGGCGAGGTGCACCAACCTCTGCACCGCCGCACGATTGCGCGGATGCAGGGGTTCGCCGCCCAGCAGCGACAAACCTCGGATGTAATCGGGCGCCAGCGCGCGCAGCACCTGCTGCTCCACTTCCGGCGTGTAGGGCGTGCCAAAGCCGAACTGCCATGCCTCGGGATTAAAGCACCCGGGGCAGGCATGTTCGCACCCGCTGACATACAGGCTCACCCGCACGCCCGGCCCGTTGGCCACGTCGTGCTGCTTCAGTTCGGCATAATTCATGATGACTCCTCACGCACTAATTTTTTAATAGGCTGTTGCGCACGTCGGTGATAAGCATGTGCCCCGGCGCGTGGGTGATGGCAAAACTGGGCTTAGACGCCATAACCACCGATTGCGGCGTAACGCCGCAGGCCCAGAACACCGGGGTTTCGCCCGGGTTGATAGTAACAGGCTCACCAAAATCGGGCTTGGCAACGTCGCGGATTCCAATCGCCGCCGGGTCGCCAATGTGCACCGGCGTGCCATGCACGCGTGGCATGGCCGCCGTGGCGGTGACGGCCCGCACAATCTGGCTGGGCGGCAGCGGGCGCATGCTCACCACCATGTTGCCGTGCATGACGCCTGCCGGGTCGCACGCCAGATTCGTCAAATACATGGGCACGTTGCGGTTTTCCTCAATATGCCGCACCGCCACGCCGGCTTCCAGCAGTTCGCTTTCGAAGCTGAACGAGCAGCCAATGAGAAAGCTCACCAAATCGCCGCGCCAAAAGGCAGCCGCGTCAGTCACTTCGTCTGTTAGCACACCGTGGCGATAAATCCGGTATTTCGGGATGTCCGTGGCAATATCTGCCTGCGCAATGCGGTGCAGCAAGCGGTCGCCCGCCTCGCTAACCTCCAGCACCGGACACGGCTTGGGGTTGCGCTGCGCAAACAGCAAAAAATCATACGCATATTCCCTTGGCAGCACAATCAGGTTCGCCTGGGCAAAGCCGTTGCACATACCCGAAGTTTGCCCTGTGATTTTGCCCGCGCGGATTTTTTTGCGCACCGCCGCAGGGCTTTCATCGGCGTAGGGATTTGTATTTTGGCTCATTTGTTATGGTCCTTTCGGTATGGAATCGCGCAAAGTCAATTCATCAAAGCGCCTGCACCGCAACGCCTTCGCTTTTGAGCGCGGTGCGGATTTTTTGCACAAAGGCCAAAGCTTTGGGGCCGTCGCCGTGCACGCACACGCTGTCGGCCTGCAGCTGAATCACTTTGCCGGTGATAGCCTCCACCGTGCCGGTTTTTATCATGCGCACCACGCGAGCAATGGCAAAGTCTTCGTCGTGAATCATCGCGCCGGGCTTGCCGCGGGCCACCAGCGCACCGTCTTCTTCGTAGGCGCGGTCGGCAAAAATTTCGCGGGCAAAGGGCAGGCCAATCGCCGCCGCCGCTTCAATTATCTTGGAGCCCGCAAGGCCCAGCAGCACCAGCGCGGGGTTTATGGCATAGATCCCCTCGGCAATGGCGCGGGCCAGCGCTTCGTCTTTGCCCGCCATGTTATACAGCGCTCCGTGGGGCTTCACGTGCCGCAACACCACGCCATGCGCCGCACAAAACGCTTGCAGCGCCCCCACCTGGTATTGCACATAGGCCCTGACCTCCTGCGGGCTGGCGGCCACGTTGCGCCGCCCAAAGCCCATTAAGTCGGGAAAGCCCGGGTGCGCCCCCACAGCCACGCCCGCCGCCTTGCAAGCCGCCACGGTGGCGTCCATCACCAACGGGTCGCCCGCATGCCAGCCGCAGGCTATGTTCGCGCTGGTAATAAACGGAATCACCTGGCTGTCGAGCCCCATCGTCCACGCGCCAAAGCTTTCACCCAAATCGCAGTTCAAATCAATACGCATCTGTTTTCCCTCCGCAAAAATATACTTTTATTATACGCCGCAAAAACCACTTTGTCAACCGCCACGCGCAAACGCATTGCATGCAACAAAAAAAACGGGCGCTGGATTGATCAATAACCCGGCGCCCGGCAATTTTTGGTTTGCAGTGCCCTTGGCACGGCGAAGCAACGAAGCCGCAGTGCTTACGCAAGCTCCGCGAAGTATTTGATGGTGCGCACCATTTGGCTGGTGTAGCTGTTTTCGTTGTCGTACCAGCTGATCACCTGCACCTGGTACAGATCGTCGACGATGGGGGTGACCATGGTCTGGGTGGCGTCGAACAGGCTGCCAAAGGTGATGCCGATTACGTCACTGCTCACAATTTCGTCCTCGGTGTAGCCAAAGCTGGCGGAGGAAGCGGCCTTCATGGCGGCGTTGATGCCCTCTTTGCTCACATCGCCGCCCTTAACAACCGCCACAAGGATGGTGGTGGAACCGGTGGGCACGGGCACGCGCTGGGCAGAGCCGATCAGCTTGCCGTTGAGTTCGGGGATAACCAGGCCGATGGCCTTGGCGGCACCGGTGCTGTTGGGCACGATGTTTGAGGCGCCGGCACGGGCGCGACGCAGGTCGCCTTTGCGGTGAGGGCCGTCGAGAATCATCTGG
>JAITBA010000103.1 GCA_031283835.1 Oscillospiraceae bacterium | reverse complement strand
TCGCGTTCTGTAATCTATACTATATGCCATGTCTTAATTATACTATATTATTGGTTTGTTGTCAATGGTAACAGCTATATTATTTCTATGTTCCCTGACAATAAATTTGAGATGAATATTTGGCGAGCGTACATTACTAATATTGATCCAGCGATGCTTGGAAAGATTGAATCAGATGCTCAACGATATGACATTCATAAGCAAATTGTACCAATCATCAATCAAGCTCTTATTAATACGAGTAAAATGGAATTATCGCACAATTCATTCATATCTGCAACTAATGGATTGTCTGAAAAAGTTGCTGATCAGCTGGGTCAAGAGATAGATGTAGAAATAATGCTATATCTGGGGTTATGTAATGGTGCTGGCTGGGCAACAACACTTGGCGGTAAAAATGTGATTCTCTTGGGAATCGAAAAAATAATTGAACTTGATTGGTGCGATGAGAAGAGCATCAGCACCCTTATTTATCATGAACTAGGTCATATCTGGCACAATTCAACAAGAAATCCATACTATTCTACGAATGTATGTGGCGAAAAATCTCTCTGGCAGCTATATCAAGAGGGAATCGCAATGTATTGTGAGCAATTACTAAGTGATGACTTTAATTATAGTCAGCGAGATAAAAATGGCTGGTTGGATTGGTGCTTAGAAAACGAAGTGTCAATAAAAAAAGATTATTGGGGAAGAATTAGAAATTCTGAAAGTACTCAAGATTTTTTTGGAGATTGGTGTGAATATTTAAATTATTCAGATGTTGGCTACTTTTTGGGATGTCAGTTTGTTAAGTTTATGCTAGAAAAGTATACGTTGAAAAAGATTGCTATCATGAACACTACAGAGTTATCAATAGAATTTAATAACTACGTAGCATAAGCTTTAGACACGCAAGGGTGCGCGGTGGTTTGCAGAAAATACCGTTTGCAAACGCCGCACCGCAGGGGATAATGCCCTGCGTGAAGTCCCTCAAAAAATCCACCGGGGCGGTAATGCTCGATACACGAGAGCGCTATCGCCATTAAATTGCTTTCTGTTCGCTCAGGTCGGCTGTTCCAACACCCCCAACAAACGCCTTGTCGATTTTGTGTGCGTCGCCCATTCCCTGCCCGATTTCCTCATCCCACTCGGCATCCAAATCCAAAAAGCAGAAGCCGTTCGGCTGTCTTCATAAAATTTTTTCTTGCCTTTTTCGCCGCTTTGCGTTATAATAAATGTACATATTTTTTTTGGAACACAACAGAGGGGAAAAGTTACATTTATGGCGACATTTCGACCGTTCAGGGCCGTTCGGCCGCTGCCAGAACTGGCCGCGCAGGTGGCCGCATTGCCCTACGACACCATGAGCAGCGCGGAGGCGCGCAAGCGGGCAGCGGGGAACCCGCACACATTTTTGCACATCGACAAAGCGGAAATTGACCTGCCAGAGGGCACCGGACTTTATGACGACATCGTCTATGCAACGGCGGCGGCAAATCTTGCGCGGGCGCGGCAAAACGGGGTGTTTGCGCAAGATGCGTGGGCGCAATATTATATCTATCGGCAAACGTGGCGCGGGCGCACCCAAACAGGCCTGGTGGGCTGTGCCGCCATTGACGACTATAAAAATAATATCATTAAAAAGCACGAGCTGACGCACCCCGAAAAAGAGAGCGACCGCATTCATCACGTGACGGCCTGCAACGCCAACACGGGGCCAATTTTTTTGCTGTATCGCGACGAGGAAGGCGTTGCGGCACTGTTGGAGCAATGGACGCGGCAACATCCTCCCGAAAGCGATTTTGTGGCCGACGGCGGCGCGCGGCAGCAGCTGTGGCCCATCACCGACCCGGCGCTGGTTGCGCGGCTGCAAGCGGCCTTTGCGGCCACACCGGCGCTCTACATTGCGGACGGACACCACCGCTGCGCTTCCGCATACCACGTGGGGGTGCACCGGCGGCAAGATGCCGAAAGCCGCGGCGAACCCCTTTCCGGCGAAGAAGAGTTCAATTTCTTTCTGGCCGTGGCCTTCCCGGCGGAGCAGCCGGCCATTATGGACTACAACCGTGTTGTGAAGGATCTTAACCGACTATCCAGCCGGGAATTTCTCACCCGGATAGAAGATCTTTTTTCGGTGGAGCACTTCGCCTCGGCGGGCACGCCCTACCGCCCGGCGCAGGCCCACCACTTTGGCATGTTTTTGGAGGGCCAATGGTATCATCTGCGGGCGCGCCAGGGCACCTTCGACGCGCACGACCCGGTGGGCTGTCTAGATGTTTCGATTCTGCAAGAAAACCTGCTGGCGCCCATTCTGGGCATCAAAGACCCCCGGCGCGACCATCGCATCGAGTTCATCGGCGGCATCCGCGGCCCAGAGGAGCTCGAACGCCGCTGCGACCCGGCTGCCAACGATATGTGCGTGGCTTTCGCAATGTTCCCCACCACCACAGAGGAACTTATGGCCATTGCCGACAGCGGCAACATCATGCCGCCCAAATCTACCTGGTTCGAACCAAAACTGCTTAGCGGGCTGTTTATTCATGACTTGAAGTGATTACGATATTTTTTTTGAGGAGCTTTTATTATGTCAAAACCTTATATACCCAAAGAAATTGAGCCAAAGTGGCAGCGGCGCTGGGAGGAATCCGGCGTGTTTCATGCCAAGCAGGACTTTAGCCTGCCAAAGTTCTATGCCCTCATTGAGTTCCCTTACCCTTCGGGGCAAGGGCTGCATGCCGGGCACCCGCGGCCCTACACAGGGCTAGATATTATCGCCCGCAAACGCCGCTTGCAGGGCTACAACGTGCTTTATCCCATTGGGTGGGATGCATTTGGTCTGCCCACCGAAAACTTCGCCATCAAAAACCACATTCATCCCGAGAAAGTCACGCGCAACAACATTGCGCACTTTAAGGCGCAGGCGCAGGCACTGGGCTTCAGCTTCGACTGGAGCCGCGAAATCAACACCACCGATCCGGGGTATTATCACTGGACGCAGTGGATTTTTTTGCAGATGTTCAAAAAGGGTCTGGCCTACAAAAAAGACATGCCGGTGAACTGGTGCACAGGGTGCAAGTGCGTGCTGGCCAACGAAGAAGTAGTGGACGGCGTGTGCGAGCGCTGCGGCAGCGACGTGCACCAAAAGAAAAAAAGCCAGTGGATGCTGAAAATCACCGAATATGCCCAGCGGCTGGGCGACGACCTCGAAGCCCTGGATTTTATTGAACGGGTGAAGACGCAGCAGCGCAACTGGATCGGCCGCAGCACCGGTGCGGAAGTCACCTTTAATACCACCGCCGGGGACGACCTGCTGATTTATACCACGCGGCCCGACACGCTCTTTGGGGCCACCTATATGGTGATAAGCCCGGAGCACCCATTGCTGGCGCAATGGCAAGATAAGCTGGAAAATTATGATGAAGTGCTTGACTATCAGCGCACGGCCGCAAAGAAGAGCGACTTTGAGCGCACGGAACTCAACAAAGAAAAAACCGGCGTGCGCCTGGCGGGCGTGGCCGCCATCAACCCTGTGAACGGGCAAAAAATCCCCATTTTCATTTCCGATTATGTGCTCATTAGCTATGGCACCGGGGCGATTATGGCCGTGCCGGGGCACGACACGCGGGACTGGGCGTTTGCCAAGGTCTACGATCTGCCCATTGTTGAAGTGGTTGCCGGCGGCGACGTTACGCGCGAAGCCTTCACGGATTGCGCCACGGGCGTGATGGTAAATTCCGGGTTTTTGACCGGGCTTTTTGTTGAAGAAGCGAAGAAAGCCATCCTCGCGTGGCTAACCGAACAAAGCATTGGCCGCGAAAAAGTGAACTTTAAGTTGCGGGATTGGGTGTTTGCGCGGCAGCGCTACTGGGGCGAGCCGGTGCCGATTGTGCACTGCCCGCACTGTGGCATGGTGCCCGTGCCAGAAGACCAGCTGCCGCTGACACTGCCCTACGTGGAGCGGTACGAGCTAACCGACGACGGCGAAAGCCCGCTGGCCCTTTTAAAAGACTGGACGAACACAGCCTGCCCGGTTTGCGGCGCGGCGGCCAAGCGCGAAACCGACACCATGCCCCAGTGGGCAGGCAGCAGCT
>JAITBA010000041.1 GCA_031283835.1 Oscillospiraceae bacterium | reverse complement strand
AACTCCATGGAACCCGCCATCCACACCGGCGCGCTGCTCCTTGCGCACGAAACCCCTTACGCCCGCCTACGCGAGGGCGACGTTATCGTCTTCCGCCAGCCCGACGGTTCCCTCAACACCCACCGCATCGTTGCCCTGGAGCCGGAAGGCGCCATCACCAAGGGCGACAACGCCTTCGTGCCCGATGTCTTCCCCGTCACCCCTGCCATGTATCGTTATCGCGTGCGCTATGTGTTCAATTTTTTCGCAAATATCACACGTGCGCCTGCGGCAGGCTAACCGCCGACGCGCTATTTATGATACTTTCCCCCTGCCGCAATTTGAAAACCGCGGTACAGCTGCTCCAGCAGCAGCACGCGGGCCAGCTGGTGGGGGAATGTCATCTTCGAAAGCGAAACGCACGCCTGCGCCCGCCGCTTAAGGGATTCATCCAGGCCAAAGGAGCTGCCCACCAGCAGCGCCGTTTTGCCTTCGCTCGTGATAAACCGTGAAAATTCCTGCGAAGTGATCTGTTTACCCTCCACGCACAGCGCGACCACCGTCGCCCCTCTGGGGATTTTTGCGCTGGCACGGGCAGCCTCCTGGGCAAGGGCCTGGGCAATTTGCGCGGGAGAAGGCTCGTCTGGCAGCGGCACCGGCGGCAGCTCCGCCACTTCGAGCTTGCAAAATGCCGACAGCCGTTTCGCATATTCTTCGCATGCTTCCCGCCAATAGCTCTCTTTGAGTTTACCAAAGCAAATAATCGTTACCTGGTGCATATAATTCCAATCTTTTCTGTTTTTCAATAGTCACACGCGAGAGCGAAAGCGGCCTAACGCAGGGGGAGTTAACGCGATGTAAAATGATGGAAGGCGGCATCGCTGCCGCCTTTTGTGTGTGTGATAGCAGTTTCGTGTGGCATTTGCTTGCTGTCGTGTGGAACTGCTATATTCACCACACGGGTGGATAGTAGGGCTGTCGCGGTTGCTGCGGCGCGCCATAGGGCCCATAACCGGCCTGCGGTTGAAAACCGGTCGTCGAATAGTTCGGCACCGAAAAATCGGGTAGAACAGGATAATTCTCCTGGGGCTGCACAGACGCGGCGGCCGGTGCCGTGCCGGCGCCTTTGGCAGCGTTTTCTTGCACCATTTTGAGCGCAGCCTGCCAAGGCAAAAACACAAAGCCTTCTTCAATTTGCTCCTGCGGCAATTGCTGCAGCGGAAAAAAGCCAAACATGCTGTTGTTGGCGGTTGGTTCTGGCATATTAAAATCTCCTTTGATAACACTGGACAAGGTATGGACAGGACTCCCCCGCAAGAGGGGTTCCCAGTGCCAGTATATGCAAGGAGCGCGCAGATGGACAGCATCTCTTTTTTTAAGAAACGCGGTTGGTGGCGATCAGATCGATGCCCGTGCCGCACACGTCGGCCAGCAGCACATCGCCAATGGCGATTGGCGCTTTCGCTTTCGCTGCCCGGGTGGCTTTCGCGCAATCCATCAGCATGGCCTTGGGCACGGGCGCGCGCGATTTCACGCTCACCAGCGGCGCGTTGCCGCCCTCCACGCGCACAGTGGAGTGGAACGAACGGGTGGGGTGCGTCGTCTCTGCCTGGGCATAAGCCACGCCGCGCTTGCAGTTGTTGCCCGTCACCGCGGCCACGCCGCCCTTTTCGTCCAGCGCCACATGCAGCTCGCACCCCATGGGGCAGGCCACACAAATAAAGTTTCGTTCGCTCATGCTATTTTCCCTCCGCAACTTCAATGGTGAGTTCCGCGCCTTCGGGCAGCAAAGAAAGCTGCTCGGGGGTCACGGTCAGGTCCTCCATCTCGCCGGGCGCAAGGCGCGCGCGTTTGCGCTGGGTAAGCACCGTTTCGCCCGCGCGCAGGCGTGCCACGGCGTTTTTGTAGACCTGCCCCACACGAAAATACAGCTTCACATTCTCGGTCACATGCTTGTTCACTCGCTGGGGCACCACATAGCGCACGCCGTTTTTGCCGTGTGTGCCCACATAATCGGGGTTTTTGTCGGCCCGGTCCTGAATATACGCCGCCGCACCCGCACCGGCCAGCTGGCTTTCCATGGTCACATAGTCTACTAGGTCGTGCACATGCAGCACATTGCCGCAGGCAAACACCCCGGGGATTTTGGTTTCGCGGTCCTGGCTCACGCACGCGCCCGCCGTGACAGGATCAATTTCGATGCCCGCGCCCCGGGTCAGCTCGTTTTCGGGAATCAATCCCACCGAAAGTAACAGCAAATCGCAGGGCACAAACGCCTCGGTACCGGGGACGGGGCGGCGGTTTTTGTCTACCTTGGCAATCGTCACGCCCTCCAGGCGCTCTGTGCCGTGGATAGCCACCACCGTGCAACTGCGCTTCAGCGGGATATCAAAATCATCCAGGCATTGCACAATGTTGCGGGTCAAGCCGCTGGAGTACGGCATTAGCTCACACACCATCTTTACGTGGGCGCCCTCAAAGGTCATGCGCCGCGCCATAATCAGCCCAATGTCGCCCGAGCCCAGGATCACCACTTCTTTGCCGGGCAGATAGCCGTCCATGTTCACATATTTTTGTGCCGTGCCCGCGCTAAGAACCCCCGCGGGCCGCGTGCCCGCAATGTTCAGCGCGCCGCGGGGCCGCTCCCGGCAGCCCATGGCCAAAATCACCGCCCTGGCATTCAGCTCCAGCAGCCCGTCGGTTTTGTTGATTGCCAGCACCTGGTGGGCATTTTCGCCGGGCGTCACTTCCAGCACCATGGTGTCCAGCTTCACTTCAATGGCGCTGCTCTGCTCCGTGGGCACAATAAAACGGTCGGCATATTCGGGGCCCGAAAGCTCCTCGCCAAAATAATGCAGCCCAAACCCCGTGTGAATGCACTGCTCCAAAATACCGCCCAATGTTTCGGCCCGCTCCAGCAGCAGAATTTTCGTCACGCCGTCCTTTTCAGCTTCCAGCGCGGCGGCCATGCCCGCCGGCCCGCCGCCCACAACGATCAATTCATAATTTTCAGCCATATATCTCTCCTTGCAATTAGGGCGTGTTAAAGATTTTGAAACACGCCCCCCAAAAACCGCTCGAATTCATTTCGTCTTCCCAAGCAAAATCTGCGAACCCGCGCCGAACTTCGTAATTTCTTGGGGGGGCAGCTGCAATTCGCGGCTAAGGATTTCGAGCACTTTGGTGCCGCAAAACCCCGCCTGGCAGCGGCCCATGCCCGCTCTGGTGCGGCGTTTCACACCGTCCATGTCGCGCGCACCCGCCGGGGCGCGAATCGCGTCGATAATTTCGCCTTCGCTCACGGTTTCGCACCGGCACACAATGCGGCCGTATTCCGGACGCTTTTTGATGGCCTCCCTACGCTCTTCCCGGCTAAGTTCCTTAATGCGCAGCGGCTTGGGACGGCCGGGGTTCCAATTGGTTTTTTCGCTCAGCTCCTCTTCCCACACGTCCGCAAACAGTTTGACCACATATGCCGCAATGGCGGGGGACGCGCTCAAGCCGGGGGATTCGATGCCGGCGGCGTGGATAAACCTGGGGTCAATCAAGCTTGGGCGCAGCACAAAGTCGCCCGTGTTGCTGTGGGCGCGCAGGCCCGAAAACGAAGTGATCACATCTTTAATTTGATACCCCGGCACCGAAAGGCGCATGGTGGTTTGAATCCCCTTAAGCCCCGGGTCGGTGGTCGAAAGGTCGTCCTTCACGTCAATGTCGTCTGCCGATGGCCCGATTAGAATGTTGTGATGCACCGTGGGGGTAATCAGCACGCCCTTGCCCATGTCGCTGGGGCACTGAAAAATCGTGGCGTTCACCACGCCCGCCTGGGTGTTATCCAGCAGCAAATACTCGCCGCGCCGGGGGCTGATGTGGAAAGAATCGTCGCCCACCAGGTGCGCAACATCGTCGGCATGCACACCGGCGGCGTTGACCACCAGCTTGGCGGTGCGTTTTTTGCCCGCGGCGCTATAAATACTGAAGTGGGTGTCGTGCTGGTTGATTCGCGCCACATCAAAATCACGATAAAAATCCACCCCGTTGGCCACCGCGCATTCCGCCGCGGCAATCGCCAGGTCAAAGGGGCTCACAATGCCGCCGCTGGGCGCATAAAGCGCCCCCACAGCGCAGGGGTTCACGTTCGGTTCCATCGCCAGCAGTTCCTCTTTGCCAATCAGGCGCAAGCCGGGCACTTTGTTTCGCCGCCCCCGCTCCAGCAAAGATTCGAGCACAGGCACATCGTCGTCGTCAAAGCCCAGCACCAGCGCGCCGTTATTGGCATAAGGCACATGAAGCGTCTGGCACAATTCCGGCATCATGGCAGCGCCGCGCACATTGTACTTTGCCTTGAATGTGCCGGGCTTTGCGTCAAAACCCGCATGCACAATAGCACTGTTGGCCTTGGTTGTGCCCTGCGCCACATCGTGCAATTTTTCGAGTAGCGCCACGCGCAGGTTATAACGGCTCAGGGAACGGGCAATCAGCGTGCCAATAACGCCCGCGCCAATAACGGCGACGTCATAATTTTCAGTCAATGCAATTCCTCCCCGCGGTCAAATTTTCGCTTGTTTTCTCGTCGTTGATAAAGCGGTTTTGTAGCCGATCAAGTTGAAAAGCGCCCGAGGATTTTCAATTGAATCGGCTGTATTATAGCATACTTTTGCAAGGAATGCAAGACGCCGACCTTGGTTTTCATCAGAATTTTTTCGCAAGCACGCATCCAAAATGAATTTATTTATTTTTCCTCTTGCAAAACCTTTCAAAATATGCTATACTGTGACCTAGTTTGTTTTTGATAATGAAAGGGATGAATCTACTTATGGCAGAATTGACAAAAAACCCAACGGTGTTGGCCTGGCTAAAGAAAAAAATCGACCTGGTGCAGCCCGATGCTGTGGTGTGGATTGACGGGAGCGAAGCCCAATTAGAAGACCTGCGGCAGCAAGCGCTGGCCAGCGGCGAGCTGCAAAAGCTCAACGAAGAACTGCTGCCCGGGTGCTACCTGCACCGTACCGCGCTCAACGATGTGGCACGCGTGGAGCATCGCACCTTTATCTGCGCCGAAAACAAAGAAAACGCCGGCCCCACCAACAATTGGATGGATCCAAAAGACGCGTACGCACTGCTTTTTGACATTGCAAAGGGGAGCTATAAGGGCCGCACGGCATATATAATCCCCTACAGCATGGGTCCGGTTGGCTCGCCCTTCAGCAAAGCCGGCGTGGAGCTGACCGACAGCATCTATGTGGTGCTCAACATGGCAATTATGGCGCGCGTGGGTCAGGCGGTGTTCAATACCCTGGGCGATAGCGACGACTGGGTGCGCGGCCTGCACTGCCGCTGCAATATTGACGAAGAAAAGCGCTACATCTGCCACTTTCCGCAAGATAACACGATTATCAGCGTGAATTCCGGCTACGGCGGGAATGTGCTGCTGGGCAAAAAGTGCTTCGCGCTGCGCATTGCCAGCTACCAAGGCTTTAAGGAGCAGTGGCTGGCCGAGCACATGCTGATCCTTGGCGTAGAAACCCCCCGGGGCGAAGTAAAATACATCTGCGCGGCCTTCCCTAGCGCCTGTGGCAAAACAAACCTCGCCATGCTCATCCCGCCGGAAAGCTACCAAAAGAAGGGCTATAAGGTTTGGTGCGTGGGCGACGACATCAGCTGGATCCGCAAAGGCCCCGACGGGCGGCTCTACGCCATCAACCCCGAAAACGGATTTTTTGGCGTGGCCCCCGGCACCAATGCCAAAAGCAACCCCAACGCCCTCGAGAGCACCAAGCAGGGCACCATCTTTACTAACGTGGTGCACGCCCTAGACAACAACACCGTGTGGTGGGAAGGCCTGGACAAAAACCCGCCCGTCAACGCCGTCGATTGGAAGGGAAACCCCTGGAACGGCCAAACCAGCGAAGAAAAGGGCGCGCACCCCAACAGCCGTTACACCGCG
>JAITBA010000171.1 GCA_031283835.1 Oscillospiraceae bacterium | reverse complement strand
CGGCTTCATCAAACGCGTGTGCCGCATACGCTGTGGCGCTGTAGGCCGAGGAGTTGGTTTCGTAGAATGACAAATCACTTCACCTCATTTGTGTATTTTCTATGACTTTCAAAAAGTATACCATGGGGTGTCGCAAAAGTCTGTTGCAAAAAGAACAGATTAACGACTATAGCCGATTAAGATGAATAGCATTCGAGGGTTTTTGCGGCGGATTTTCGCCTTTTCGTCTTTTGCACCTTTTCGTCTTTGGTTTGCGCAAACAAAAAACCACCGCCCCGTTTTTGGGCGGCGGCATTTGGATTTTGGCTTGCCGGTGGGTTAGAGCGCACTGCTCGCGCTGCCGATCAAATCGATGAACACGCTGGCCATGTCGCCCAAATTGGCAAAAAATTCCCAGACCTGCCGCAGCGCGCCAATCACCAGGTCGTTACTGCTTTCTGGGATGCCAAACATGATGTTCATCACGTCAGAGATAATTCCGAGGATCACTTCCACAAAAACACCCTCCTTCCTGCAATTGGATTGGTTCTATTATAATCAAATGCACGAAAAAAGTCAAGTAATATTTTCGCTTTTCCTTGACAACCTTCTCCAAATCAGGTATGATAGTTGCAAGATGATTACAAAATGTGAAGGATTGGTAGGTTGCATGGTTGCAGAAACTTTTCAGGCGGCGGGGAGCGAGGCGTGCACAGTGCTGCTGCAAGAAACCCAGGACGACACGCCGGGGTGGTATTTGCATTTGCGCTGCCCGGCGGCTTTGGTGCTGGCGTTTTTGAATGACGAATTTGACGAACTGACGCAAACGCCGGAGCAGGAACATGTGTTGCGGACGGAATTGGCCCGCGGCAACGGGGCGCAACTGCGCGAAATGATTGACCATGTGCTGGTGTGCAAAGAAGAGCGCGGCTTTGACCCGATTGTGCGCCTGGCCGCCTATTCTTTTGCCCACGAGATGTTTGACCTGAGCCGTCTGGCCAGCTTCACCGAGCGCGTGTCGCTCGAAACCGCCGTGGTTGGCACCGTCCCCACCGAAAACATGGCCGCCCGCTGGGGCGCAATCCTCAAAGCCCACAAGGCCGCACCCTTTGCCCAGCGCAGCGACCTGTTCCGCGCGCTGCTGGAGGATGCCAACAGCGCGCGCTACCCCTTTGAGTTGAGCATGGCGCGGGAATATCCTTCCATCTCACAGATGCTCAAGGCCTTTGTGGCCGAAATGGTGCGCACCCGCGCGCTGCTGCGTCGCTGCCCCGCCTGCGGGCGCTATCTGTTGGCGGCGGAGGACGCCTGCACGTGCGGTTCTTTCTCATAAGAGAAAAAGGACTTTGTGCGCTTCGCGGATATATATTATAACGTCATCAGACGTTTTTTTCTGTTTCGGCCGCCAGAGTAAGGGCGCGGCGCTCGGCCAGTTCCGCATACATTTGCTCGCGGGTTTTTTGGTCAATATTAAAAAACAGCTTGGGGACAAGCGACAACAGGGCCGTAACACAGGGGATAATGGTGGCCAAAGCAAACACGCCCATCTGGGTTTTTGCGGATTGGTTTCTGTAATCCGCGCCGGTTTTGAAGTGCATGGCCTTGAGTAGCAGGTCGGTGGCGACTTTTCCAAAGGTATCGGTGAATTTTTTGGGCAGGCTGCGCATTACGCCCACAATGCCCTCGGAGCGGAAACCGTTTTTCCACTCGCCATAGTCGATGCACTCATTCCGGATTTCCTCCGGGATGACCTTTCGGCTACCATAAAAAGCCATATCGATGGTGTTTTGCGTGCCGAAGGCAATGAGCATGGGCACCAAATCCATGAAGCGCCGGGTGATGCCGTTCGAAATCTTGTTTTCGTTTTTTACGCGGGTGATGCCAAAAAAGAACAGTGCGATATAGAGGGGCGTGTTCACATAATCGCTGAGGATCCACAGGGCTTTGGTCGAAAATTTCTCGCGCAGCTTGGGCACATAGGCGTAGCTGAGGTAGCTGATGGGCGAACCGGGAATGCCGCTGACAAGACGGAAGTTGGCAAAATTGAGGATGGACGTGATGTAGGTATTCATTTGGTCTTTGATGCCAAAACCACCCAGAATTTCGGCCAGCATGAGCATGTATAGCGGGCGGTTGGCGCGCAGGCCCCGCAGGGTTTCGCGCAGGGTGGGCGGCTTTTCGCCGGTTTGATCGCTGCCAAACACCCGCTCCTTGGATATAATGGCAAAATATAACGACAGCATGCCGGAAAGCACCACGGTGCCCACACCAAAAATCAGGTAGAGCTTGCGCAATTGCAGGTCGATTTCGGCCGGGGGCATTTTGTTGGAGCGCGAAATCACGTCGCGCAGCAGCATAAAAATCTGCTGCGGCAGCTCTTCGCCAAACATGCTAAAAAATTGCGCCTTTGTAATTAGTAGCAGCCGCTCCTTCGTGTCGGCGGTGATATTGGCAATCATCCCCGTGCGGCAAATGCCCGAGAGCGAGCCCGTGAGGTTGTTGAATATTTTAACCAGCAAAAAAGCAATGAATTTGGGCAAAAAGGTGCTGCTGGAGCCCCAAAAGAAAAACGGCAGCAGATAAAGAAGCGTAGACATGGGGATGCCGTAGGCCGGGTAGGCGATGAGGTAGGGCCGGAATTTGCCAAAACGCGTGCGGGTTTTGTCTACCAGCGAGGCCAAAAACACGTCGTTGATCACATCCCAAATTTGCACCACGGTGCCCATGACAGCCTGCAATCCTCTATCGACGTTTAAAATGCGGTCAGCAAACTCGTTGTCGCCTTTTTGGATGTTGATGCTGGCCGCCACATCAAACAGCACGAAGCCAACGGTCTCCTTTAAGTCTACGCTGCGCCGCCCCTGTGGTGCGGGCGCCGCCGTCTGCGTTTCTACTATTGCTTCCTCCGCCATGCGCATGTCCCCCTTTTTGTTGTGTTTTTATGTTGCCTTCCTACTATCATACCAGACTTCGGCACAAATTGCAAGAAAAATCATCTTAATTTTTTGACAAAAGGCCTTGCTTTTTTTTACAAAAAGTATATAATTGGGTTAGAGCTTGCAGATATGATGGGAACTGCTCATTTTTGGCGGGTTTCGCGCTAGGCCTTGCAATTTTTTTTTGGCGTGGCAATATGCCTGCAAAAAAAAATCTTATAGCTGCCGCAAAAACCGCTCAAATTCCGTAGTGTCTACAGGCCCCGGCGCATGCGATCATCTTAAAAAAATGAGGAGGAACATCCAATGGCGGAAGCACTTCTGAAGGTCGGTATCATTGGCTGCGGCGGCATCGCAAACGGAAAACATATGCCCAACCTGGCAAAGCTCAAAGAACTCGAGGTGGTCGCGTTTTGCGATATCATCGAGGAAAAAGCCGAGGAAGCGGCCAAAAAATTTGGCACGGCAGACGCGAAGGTCTATACGGATTATAAGGAATTGCTGGCGGACGGCAGCATTGACGTGGTGCACGTGTGCACCCCCAACCGCAGCCACAGCTTCATCACCGTGGATGCCCTGGAGGCCGGCAAGCACGTGATGTGCGAAAAGCCCATGGCCATCAACTACGCCGAGGCCAAAAAGATGCTCGACGCAGCACAGCGCACGGGCAAAAAACTCACCATCGGCTACCAAAACCGCTGGAACGCCGCGTCGCTCTATATGAAAGAAATGTCGGACAACGGCGATTTTGGCGATATTTATTTTGGCGAGGCCATGGCCCTGCGCCGCCGCGCCGTGCCCACCTGGGGCGTGTTCCTCAACGAATATGAGCAGGGCGGCGGCCCGCTGATTGATATCGGCACGCACTCGCTAGACCTGACGCTGTGGGTTATGAACAACTACAAGCCCAAACTGGTGGTGGGCACCAGCTACAAAAAATTTGCCGGCCAAACCCGCGTCGCCAATGCCTGGGGCGACTGGGACCCCAAAGAATTTACTACAGAAGACAGCGCGTTCGGCTTTGTTGTGATGGAAAACGGCGCAACGATTCTGCTAAAATCCGCCTGGGCGCTCAACATTGCCAACCCCCTCGAGGCTTGCTGCCTGGTGGCGGGCGACAAAGCCGGTGCCGATAGCTACGGCGAGCTGAAGGTCAACTATGTGCGCAATGGCCGCCAATGCATCGAAAAACCGAACCTTGAAGCCGGCGGCGTGGCCTTTTTTGAGGGTGCCGGCAGCGAACCCGCCGAGCTGGAAGCCCGCGCGTTCTACAAAGCCATCCTCGAAGACACCGAAGTGCCCACCAAGCCGGAGCAAGCCATTGTCGTCACGCAGATTCTCGAAGCGATTTATAAAAGCGCCGCCACGGGCCAACCGGTGTATCTGCACTAGCGGTGCGATAAAAATTTTGGCAACGATATCGGCAGATAAACAGCCCGCCGCCGCGTCGCTTTTGCTGCCGACGCAAACAAATATCGCCCCGTTCTTCGCCTTGCCGGGCAGCAAAAGACGCGCGCAAATCGGCGCCGAGGTTTTGTTTGGGGCGCAATCACTTTAGACAAAGGAGCCGCCATGCAATTTTCGATTCAATTGTATTCTCTGCGGGCGCTGAGCGAAACCGCCGCGGATTTTCTTGCGCTGTTCCCCAGGCTCAAGGCGCTGGGCTTTGACGGCGTGGAGTTCGCGGGGTATCATGGTTTGGGCGCCAAAGAACTGCGCAAGGCCCTGGACGATGCGGGGCTTGTGGCCACCGGCACACACGTGGGGCTAGACGAGCTGCGACCCGAGAAGCTGCCCGCCACCATCGCCTTTTGCAAAACGTTGGGCATGGATAAAATTGGTGTTGGCGGCGCGCCTCACGGCACCCCAAACGAAACCGTCGCCAGCTGCGCGGTGCTCAAGGCCGCCTACCAGGCCGCAAAGCCCCAGGGAATCACGATTTATTATCACAACCACAGCAGCGAATTCAAGCCCTTTGAGGACGGCACGCTGGCCATCGACCAGTTTTTTGGCGCGTGCGCGCTGCAAATCGACACCTGCTGGAGCGCCGTTGCGGGGGTGGATAATTACCCCTTTTTGATGGCGCACAAGGCGCAAATCTGCGCGCTGCACATCAAAGACGCCCTGCTGGACGGCAGCGCTCGCGTGCTGGGCCAGGGCGAAGTGGATCTGCCCACCGTTGTGCGCGCCGCCAAGGGCATGGGCCTGGGCTGGCTGGTGCTGGAGCACGAGGGCAACGATGCCAGCAGCGTGTTTGACGAGGTGGCACAGTGCGCGGCCTGGTTAAACAAAAACGTGTAGCGG
>JAITBA010000067.1 GCA_031283835.1 Oscillospiraceae bacterium | reverse complement strand
CTATGTCTGCACCGCTTGCCGAACGCCTGCGACCACAAAGCCTCAACGAAATGGTGGGG
Organism: Oscillospiraceae bacterium; assembly: GCA_031283835.1. Lineage (GTDB taxonomy): Bacteria > Bacillota > Clostridia > Oscillospirales > Acutalibacteraceae > WRMQ01. The sequence goes on along the minus strand of JAITBA010000067.1, from coordinate 4,810 downwards.
CAGCCACATCTTTTGGGGCCGGGCAAGGCGCTGCGGCGCATTGTGGAGGCCTGCGCGGATAGCGCGACCCGGGCAGAAATCCCAAACCTGATTTTTTATGGGCCTTCGGGCGTGGGGAAGACCACGTTTGCCAATATCATCGCGCGGCAGACGCGGCGGCTGTTTGTGCGGCTCAACGGCACCACGGCCTCCACCGCCGATATCAAAGCCGCCATTGCCCAGGCCGATACCCTCATGGCGCCCGGCGGCGTGCTGCTATATCTGGACGAAATCCAGTATTTTAACAAAAAGCAGCAGCAGACACTGCTGGAGTGCATGGAAAGCGGCAAGGTCACGCTCATTGCCTCCACAACCGAAAACCCCTATTTTTATGTATATAACGCGGTGCTCAGCCGCAGCACGGTCTTCGAATTCAAGCCCCTTACGCCGGAACAAATCGTCCCCGCGGTGACGCGCGCGTTCCGGTTTTTGGAGGAAGAATTGGGCGAAGGCGTTGCGGTGGAAGACGGCGTGTGCCTGCAGATTGCCCAAAGCTGCGGGGGCGATGTGCGCAAGGCCATCAACGCGGCGGAGCTGTGCCGCCTTTCGGCAGACGACAAAGGCGTAACCCTTGCGCTGGCAGGGGAGCTTACCCAGCGCAGCGCACTGCGCTACGACAAAGAAGGGGACGAGCACTACGATGTATTTTCGGCCTTCCAAAAATCTATGCGAGGCAGCGACCCCGACGCCGCGCTGCACTACCTTGCGCGGCTGCTTGAAGCCGGCGACCTGCCGGGAGCCATGCGCCGCCTGATGGTGTGCGCCTGCGAAGACGTGGGTTTGGCCTACCCGCAGATCATCCCCATTGTTAAGGCCGCGTGCGACGCGGCGCAGATGGTGGGCTTGCCCGAGGCGCGCATTCCGCTGGCCGACGCGGTGGTGCTGGTGGCTACCGCACCCAAGTCCAACAGCGCCTACCTGGCCTACGACGCGGCGGCGGCCGACCTGCGTGCGGGCAAGGGAGGCCCCATCCCGCGGCAGCTGCAAAACAAGCACTGCGACGGTGCCGACAGCGACGCGCCCGGCCAGCGCTACGTTTATCCCCACGATGCCCCCGCCCACTGGGTGCCCCAGCAATATTTGCCCGACGCCCTGGCGGGGCGCGTATATTATGAATACGGCAAAAACAAAAGCGAGCAGGCCGCCCGTGTCTATTGGGCGCGGGTGAAGGGAGAGAAGGGGGAGCACCATGGCTTTGGATGAAGACGAACAGGACATAACAGACCAGGAATCCGGACAAAAAAAGTGGAAAGACGACAAGGAGCGGGAACAGAAAGAGACCGAAAAAGAGCGCAAAAAGCACCCATCGCCCGTTGAAGACGACCTCCCTGAGCGTGATAAAAAAAAGAAAGACAAAGAGACACGCGAAGGGGTTTTGGAAAGAATCAAAAGAAACCGATTGCCGCTTTGGCAGATGTCGCATTACGCGGCCTTTGTGGTGCTGCTGTTGCTTGCGCCGCAAATTGCGAGCGGCGCTTCGTACTATGTGCCGGCGGGGATGGCGTTGGTGTTGCTGGCGCTCAGTTGCTGGCTGCGGCCGTACCCGATGCTGAGCGAAAAAGGGACTGGCTTTGCGGCGTTGATTATGCTGCTGCCGGCGGAGGCGTATTTTTGTCTGCGGCTGCATGTGTGGGCTCTGGTAGCTGTTCTGGGCCTCGGCGCGATCGTCATAGCGGTCTATTATGCTCTGCGCGCGCAAAACAACGCGGCGGGAGTGGAAACCGCCGACCCCGCTACTTCGCGCAAATTGCGTAGGGAACGCTTTCGCAAACTGCTGCGCTTTGGGGTGCCGTTTTTGGCGGTGGTGTTCGCGGTGCCTGCGATCTTTGGCGTGGCGAAGTGCATACGCCCCCCCAGCGCCGCGGTATCCGCCGCCCCGGTACGTACAGAGGAAGAAAACCTCGCGCTCTATGCACAGCTCGAAAAAGGCTATTGGAAAGCCCTTGACGCCGAAGAACGGCAAGCCGCCATGCAGACTCTGCTGGACGAAGAATGCCGCGCGCTGGATCTGCTGCCTTATCTTGTCACAGATAAGCGCATCAACGCGTCTACCTACAAACCAACCAAGGACGAGAAAAAAAAGGGCATGCCCAAGATCCTCAGCATAAAACAGGCACTGCGCGCGAGTGGCGGCGACACGCGGCAGCGGGTGCTGGCCGTGTGCTACGCGACAAGTCTGCAAAGGCTTTCGCAGCTAACCCCCCCGGACGACGACGCCCCGGAGGTCAACTATGCCGCCGCCGCTGCCGCCGCCTTGCAGCAAAGCGAGTTTTATCAAAAAAATATTACGATTTATTGGGACAATTTGCGTGGATAAAGCGGATGTGGAGGATAAGCGGGATGCAAAGCGAACGGGATTATTTGTCCGCCGGGGTGGGGCCTGGCGGGCTGTATAGCCGGGAGGAAATCCGGGTGCTGCTGTGCGATTTGGCGCGGCAGCTGGCGCAGCCCCTGGCTCTTGCCGTGGCGGAGGACGTGTTTGCGGCGGAGGGTCTTGCAAATTATTTTGAGTTCCGGGCGGCGGTGCAAGAACTGCTGCGGGAGGGTAAGCTGGAACTGCGGCAGGCACAGGGCGAGGCGCAGTTGGTGCTGCCGCCGGCATATACCCACGCCGTTGGCGTGCTGGCCGAAGAGTTGCCCCGCCGCGTGCGCGACCGCGCGCTCCATGCCGCCGAACAGACCCAGGAGCGCCGTCGCCGCGAGCGTGACAGCCGCATCTCGCTGTATCCAACGGACGACGGCGGGTGCTACATGACCTTTCGCCAGGGCGAGGGCAGCGGTCTGCTGCTCAGTGTCACCGTCTATGCCCCCGACACCGCCGAAGCCGAACGCTTGCGCGACCGTTTTTTAGAAAACCCGGGTCGCCTGTTCGGCGCCGTGGTGCACGCGTTTTTATAGGGCGTGCCGACACGAATGCGCCCTAAAAAACGGCGATAAAAAAGACCCCGCGTGCGTCGCGCAGGGCCTTTTTGTTATTTGGTTGCACCGCGGGCACCAAAGCGCGGCAAAGCGGCTTAGCGCACCGCGGGCGCAAAGACCACGCCAGGGTCATTTGTCACATCGCCGCTGAGAGCCAGAGAGATGGGGTCGCCAAGGAAGACCGGCTTGGAGCGCAGCGCGCACATGACCAGCGCCTTCAGGCGCGCGAGGGATTCGCGGCTTTCGTTAAAAAGCCAGGTGCCATAGGTGCGGTAATCGCAGGGGACACCTTGCGCCTCAAGCCCCAATTGGCGGGCGATATAAAGCGCGCGATGCAGGTGGTAGCGCTGGGTGACGATGAGCACCTTTTTGGCGCCGAAGACATCGCGGGCGCGGTAGAGGGAATCGTAAGTAGAAAACCCCGCGTGATCCATGAACACATCGGCCGAAGGCACGCCCGCGTTCACGGCATATTGCTTCATGCTGCGCACTTCGTCGTAGTTGACCTGCCCATGGTCGCCGCTCATGAGCAGCACGGGGGCCGCTTTGGCGTTATAAAGCTCCACGCCTCTGCGCACGCGATCTTCCAGCATGTGGCTGGGCGTGCCGTCCGTCTCCACCTTGGCACCAAGCACCAGAATGCAATCGTACCCCTGGCTTTGCAGGGCGGCGCTTTCTTCCGCCGCAAGAATATGGGGACGGGTCGTTTGCACAAGGTAGTAGTTTAGGCCGCCCACCACAATGCCCGCGCACAGCACCACGCACAAAGACAGCACCAGCACACGCACACGTTTGCGCCGACGGTGCCGCTCGCTGCGCGAAATCATCACGGCATTCAGCGCTTTGCTGCTGTTTTTGGGCATGGGGGTCATCTCCTTCCGGGTTACACAACGCATACTACCTCTAGCATGAATGTATTATACACAATATTTCTGCGAATTACAAGTGTTTTTGTGATATTTCTTTTTAATCGGGGAAAAATATTTGGGAACCGCAAACGAAGGGGGTTCCTAATTTGCTCCAGGGGCACAACAAACCGGGCGCGTACAGCCCGTCTATAAAGCATCTGCGCGCAAAATTGCGGGGCGGGTTGCGGCGCTTGCGCCGGCAATATCGCACGAATCTGCGGCACAGGGCGGGGCCAAACGAGATCTACTGCGAATGGCTGCGAGATAACTATTATCTGGTGGAGCGGGAGGGCGGCGCTGTGCTACGCGAGCTGCGGCAGGGCGGCGACGCCCATGCCCTGCAAGCCGCCCTGGCTCTTTGCCGCGCATCGCTGTGCCCACAGGGCAGCCTAGCGGAACCGGCGTTGTTTGCGCAAGCACTTGCGCGGGCAAAAGTCACTTCCGCCGTGAGCGAGGCGCTGCCGTTGGCGTTGCGCTTTGCGTTGGTGAACGAAGCCGTGGCCAGCGCCGCCGAAAAAGACAAGGAGCAGCGTGTGCGGCAGCTGCGGGGGGCGGTCACTGCGCTGCGAGCATTGCCAGAGCTGGATTTGCCCGGCATATTGGAGGAAACCGACCCTCTTGAAGCCTGCCTGCGCCGCGACCCGGCGGGGGTATACCCTCGCATGGAGGAGGGCAGCCGGGCGGCGTTGCGGCATTTGCTGCGCCGGGCGGCACGGCGTGCCCACCAAAGCGACGAAGGCTATGCCGGCGCGCAAATGGAAATCTGCGCGGGCGTGCCCGAGGGCAGCGCGGCGCGGCACATTGGCACCGGCTTGATGCAACAGGCCCTGCACCCCGGCAGGGGCGCTGCGCTGCTCTGGGGAGAAACCCTGCTGCCGGTGGTGTTTTCTGTTTTGGCCGCGACGCTTTGCCATGCCCTGATTTTACTCCCGCTGCTGGTGCTG
>JAITBA010000078.1 GCA_031283835.1 Oscillospiraceae bacterium | reverse complement strand
CCGTTGTTCACCGCCAGCTACACCGGCGTGAACGCGGGCCTGGTGATTGCGGTGGCCGACGACCCCGGCATGCATTCGAGCCAGAATGAGCAGGACAGCCGCCATTACGCGCGGGCCAGCAAAACGATGATGTTGGAGCCGGCCGACAGCGCCGAATGCCTGGAATTTGCGAAGGCGGCCTTTGCGTTGAGCGAGCGGTTCGACACGCCGGTGCTGCTGCGCCTAAGCACGCGGGTGTCGCACTCGCGGTCATTGGCACAGGTGCGGCCGCGCGACGAAATTGCGCTGCGAACATACGAAAAAAAACCGCGCAAATTTGTGATGATGCCCGCCATGGCCAAGGAACGCCACACGTTTGTGGAGCAACGCATTTTGTGCCAGGTGGAATGGGCCGAAAGCTGTGCGCTGAACCGCGTGGAATATCACGGCAAAAAAATTGGCGTAATTTGCAGCGGCATCAACTACCAATACGCCAAAGAGGCCTTGGGCGACGGCGCGAGCTATTGCAAGCTTGGGTGCGTATATCCGTTGCCGGTGCAGCTGCTGAAGGATTTTTGCGCCCAGTGCGAAACGGTCTATGTGGCCGAGGACTTGGATGACTACATGGAGCAGCACTGCAAGACGCTGGGCCTCCGCGTGCACGGCAAAGACGTTTTTCCGCTGGAAGGGGAATTTTCGCAGAACCTGGTGGCAAAAGCGATTCTGGGCACAAAAGCCGCCAACCCGGCGCCGCACACTGCCCAAACAGATTTGAAGCGAGAAGCCGTGGTGCCGCAAAGGCCGCCTGTGCTGTGCGCAGGTTGCCCGCACAGAGGGCTGTTTTTTGCGCTGAAGCGGCTGAATGTGTTTGTTAGCGGCGACATTGGGTGCTACACCCTGGGCAGCATGGCACCCCTCGGGATGATGGACACCTGCGTGTGCATGGGGGCGTCGGTTTCGGGGCTGCACGGGCGCAACAAGGCCCGCCCCGCCGAAGCTAGCAAGGCCGTGGCCGTAATCGGCGACAGCACGTTCATCCACTCGGGTGTGACAGGGCTGATTAACATTGCGTATAACCAAAGCAACTCTGTTGTGGTGATTCTAGACAATTCCATCACCGGGATGACGGGGCACCAGCAGAACCCCACCACAGGGCGCACGCTCAAGGGCGACCCAACGGCGACGGTGAACCTAGAAGCGCTGTGCAAAGCCGTTGGCATTGCGAACGTGATGGTTGCGGATCCCTACGACCTGGCGGCAACCGAGCGTTTGCTCAAAAAAGCCCTCGAAAGCGGTGGCCCGGCTGTTGTGATTTCGCGCAGGCCCTGTGTGCTGCTCAAGCACGTGCCGCGCAAACCCGCCCTGTGTGTGAACGGGAACTGTGTGGGCTGCAAGCAATGCATGAAAATCGGCTGCCCCGCGGTCTCGATAAAAAATAGGCGCGCGGCGATTGACGCCACCCAGTGCGTGGGTTGCGGCGTGTGCGCGCAAATGTGCAAGTTTGGGGCGATGGAGTCATACGAATCTTTCCGAAAATGAAAGGAATGCAGATGAATACATCCATCATGATTGTTGGCGTGGGCGGGCAGGGGACACTGCTGGCCAGCAAAATTCTGGGCACGGTGGTGCTCTCGCAGGGCTGCGACGTGAAGGTGAGCGAGGTGCATGGCATGAGCCAGCGCGGCGGCAGCGTTGTGACCTATGTGAAATACGGGCAAAAAATTGCGTCGCCCATTGTGGATGAAGGCGAGGCCGATGTGGTGTTGGCCTTTGAACAGCTGGAAGCCGCCCGGTGGCTGCCTTACCTCAAGCCGGGCGGCAAGTTGATTGCCAACACGCAGCAGATGGATCCCATGCCGGTGATTACCGGCGCGGCGGCGTATCCGCAGGGGATTTTTGAATCGCTGCGCGGGGCGGGCGTTGCGTTGCAGGAACTTGACGCGCTTGCGCTTGCGCAAAAAGCAGGCGGCGCCAAGGCCGTGAACGTGGTGCTGCTGGGCGCGCTGGCGAGGCACTTGGCGTTCCCCCGCGCGGTGTGGGAGGACGCGATTCGCGCCACAGTGAAGCCTGCGTTTGCGGATATGAACCGCAAGGCGTTTGGGCTGGGCTGGGAGACCGAATAATTTTGCTCGGCCCAACCCGGCACGCGCATTCCAAAGCAAACATGCACTCCTATATATTTGAAAGAAGGTAGATTGCCCATGGGAAAGTATTACCAGCCCGAAATCGAAACCGCGTCCCGCGATTATCTGCACGCTATCCAAAGCGCACAACTGCTTCAAATGGTGCAAAATTGCTACGCGAACGTGCCGTTTTATCGACGGAAGTTTGATGAGATGGGCTTGCTGCCGGGGGATATTCACAGCATTGACGACCTGCACAAGCTGCCCTTCACGGTGAAGCAGGATTTGCGTGACAATTATCCCTATGGGTTGTTTGCGGTGCCGCCGAAGGCGCTCATCCGCATCCACGCTTCAAGCGGCACCACCGGCAAGCAGACCGTCGTGGGCTACACCGAAGACGACCTGCTGCACTGGGCGCAGGGCGCGGCGCGGGCTCTTGTGGCGGCGGGCTGCACCAAGGACGACTATGTGCATGTGAGTTACGGCTACGGTTTGTTCACGGGGGGGTTGGGGCTGCACGACGGCGCGGCGCTGCTGGGCGCCACGGTGATTCCCGTGAGCAGCGGCAACACCCACCGGCAGGTGCAGATTTTGCAGGATTTTCACAGCGA
>JAITBA010000077.1 GCA_031283835.1 Oscillospiraceae bacterium | reverse complement strand
CGACGACGAAAACATCGACATTGCAACCCTGCCGGAAGGCGTGGATTTCTTTAAGCGGCTCATTCGGGGGTATTCCTAGGTTTTTAAATTGGAATTCATAAAAGATTGTGCGCGATTTTATCGGCTATAATTTAAATCTTCGCGGTATTGTTCGCGATTTTATCGGCTATAATTTAAAATCTTCGCGGTCAAGCGTAATCTTGCTCTTCTTCCATCTGCCGCTGAGCAGGTAGATAATGTCAATCAACAGCGACGCTGTGGTGGCAATGGGGGCGGCAAAACCCATGCCTCGCAACCCCAAACCCAGCACCTTGCCCAGCAGCCATGCCGCGGGCACTCGCACCAGCAAAGAGCTAACCAGGCCTGCCACCAGCGAAAACTTGGTGTGCCCCGCCGCCATTGCCAGACCAATGATGTTGAACACCCCCGACACCAGCAGATAATCCCAGCTGATGGAGCGGATATAAATTACACTTTGATCTACGCAGGCCTGCGCAGTCACAGGGTCAAGGCCTTGGCTGCCGGTGCCAATGAAGAAGTGAATGATTGGCTTGGCAAAAAGCTGCGCCAGCAGCATCAGCGGCACCGTTACCACCAGGGTGATGCCAATGGCGGTCAGGCATGTTTGCAGGGCGCGTTTTTGCTTGCCGGCACCCAAGTTTTGCCCCGCCATGGAGCTGGTGGCCGCCTGCATTGCAAGCGCGGGGAGAATCGCCACGCTGTTCACCTTGCCTGTTACGCTCAGGGCCGTGTTGCCCGCAATGCCCGCAATCGTCTTGGCAATGCCGGTGAGCACCATGAACGAAAACGTCACCGTTGTGCCGCCAACAGAAGTAGGCAGCCCAATTTTTAGCAGCTGCCGCAAAATGTCTTTGTCGATGCGAAAGCTTTTTGGGTGGAAATCGAACAGAAAATTTTGCCGCCGCAAAAAGAACACACTCAGCAAAAAACTCACGCCCTGCGAAACCACAGTGGCCCATGCCGCGCCCGCCGCGCCCATGCGGAACCCCCCGCACAGCAGCGCGTCCAGCCCAATGTTGAGCACCGCCGCGATGGAGACAAAATACAGCGGGTGCTTGCTGTCGCCCATGCCGCGCAGCACGGCGCTCACGGCGTTGTAGCCAAAAATAAAAAACAACCCGCCCATGCAAATCTGGGTGTATTTCAGCGTTTCGGCATAGGCCAGGGGGCCTGCGTCGTCGGCCACTAACAGCTTCAGAATCAACGGGTCAATCACCAGCATCAGCACCGTCATGGCAATGCCCGCTATGCCATAGAGCGTGAACATTGTGCCCACCGTGCGCTTGACGTCGCCTTGTTTGTTTGCGCCAATCAGTTGGGCAATCATCACCGTGCCGCCCACCGCCAAGCCCGAGATTAGGTTGATGGTTAAAATCGTTACCTGCCCGCCCACGCCCACCGCCGTGGCTCCCACCGCGCCCGAAAACCGCCCAACAAAAAACATGTCCGCCATATTATAGAGCGCCTGTAAAAAATTCGCCGCCAAAAATGGCATCGAAAACAAAATGAGGTGCTTGGCCACACTCCCCTGCGTAAGGTCTTTTTGAAACTTGCTCACAGAATATATACTCGCTTTCTAAGAATATACGCGCACCTGCGGCGGGGCCCGTTCGCGCTGCACGATTGCGTTTGCGCAATTGCCCCCCGCCATTACCACGTGATTATTATAGCACAGAAAACAGGTGATTGCAAATAAAAAGAGAAAAACGGCGAAAATTCCGTTTCACTTCCCACAAAAGCAAATAAATCCTATAAATCACAAAATTAAATCTTTACAAACGGGCCAAGATGTGGTATACTAATCAATGAGATGCCGTTCCCCGGCTTTGGGACTCACCGACCCCGGCTGAGAAACCGGCGCATTTATTTAGAAGAGGTGAAATCGCATGACACAAGAAGAAAAAACCGCACTGATGGCTGAATACGCCACACACCAGGGCGACACAGGGTCTCCCGAGGTGCAAATCGCGCTGCTCACACGGCGCATCAACGAGCTGACCGAGCACCTGAAGATTCACAAAAAAGACCACCACTCCCGCCGCGGGCTACTGATGATGGTCGGCCACCGCCGCAACCTGCTCACCTATTTGCAAAAAAAAGACATCGCACGTTATCGCAACCTAATCGCGCGTTTGGGCATCCGCAAATAAGCAACCAGGGTCTGGGGGCAGGGGGTTGGCTTCAGCCAGCCTGCTGCCCCTCTTTGCGGCAACGCATCGCAACCACAACAGGAGATATGTTTTAGCGGTAAATCGAGCGCCCGCACAAGCAGGCGTTGGATTTATTGCTAAACCGTTCTCCTTTGATGGAATATATTATTAAAGGAGAATCACATGTTTTTCAAAGATTACAAAACCTTTGAAACCACCCTTGGCGGGCGGCCGTTCAAGGTGGAGGTTGGCAAAATGGCGCAGCTGGCCGGGGGCGCGTGTCTGGTGCGCTACGGCGAAACAAACGTGCTTTGCACCGCAACCATGAGCGCCAAACCCCGCGACGGCATCGACTTTTTTCCGT
>JAITBA010000225.1 GCA_031283835.1 Oscillospiraceae bacterium | reverse complement strand
CAACGCCCATCTTCTGGCGGATTTTCCGCCGTTCTGCGTTATTTTTTTTGTAATACGAAAGTATGACTGCAAAAAAATTGCCTTGCCCGGCAAAAAATCCGCTCAAAATCTGGACATTTCGAATAGTGTCAACACGCCCTATTCTTTGGCTTCGAAGGAGTGGCAGCAGGTGTTGTGTTCGCTTATGACGTTTTTGGCTTCTTGGTGCACGTCGATTTGGTCGAGCGAGCAGCAATTTTCTGATTTGCAAAGATAACGGCATTGGTTTACGTTGCAGCTGATGTTGGGGTTGTGTTTTGGCTGTGCCATCGGTTTACGCAGCTCCTTTTGTTTTGTTGTTTTTTGTGGGTGCCAATTTAGTTTGCCCGGCGTTTTGCGTGGTATGCATGGGGATTATTGGCCGCGATAGCGAGCGGCCAGCTTTTGAACGACGCGCGTGCCGCCCACGGCCAGGGAGGCCGCGGCACAACCCAGCGCTGCGCCGTGAGCGATGCGCAGCACTTTGGCCGTGCGCACAGCCACGGTGTAACCCTTGACGGCGCGGGCGATGATTTTGGTTTGGCGCATGTGCGTTTTCTCCTTGCTATAGAATGATTATGGGCTTTCGATTAATACCCCGTGGGCAATGGAGGGAATGGTTTCGCCTTGCAGGGGAGAAATGGCGCTGAGAAGGGCGCCGGTGCCCAAAAATAGCACGCGGTGCAAATTGCCCGCACGCAGGCGCGGCAGAATATTGGCGCAGAGCACCGCCGCGGAGCAGCCAATGCCGCTGCCGCCCACGCCCACGTCCTGCTTTGGTGTGCTATAGAGCAGCGTTCCGCCGTCGTGGTGCACGCCTTGCAGGTTGAGCCCCGCTTCTTTTTGCGCAAGTGCCTTGAACAGCGCGGTGCCGATTTTGCCCAGGTCGCCGGTGAGGATCATGTCGTAGTCGTTTGGCGCCGTGCGGGTGCCGGCCAAAAAGCGCCGCAAGGTATCCCAGGCGGCGGGGGCCATGGCCGCGCCCATGCTGTTGGCGTCCTTCACACCCATATCCACCACCCGGCCAAAGATGATTTGCGTGACGCGGGGCGCGGCTTGCCCGCTTTTTTCGCTGCCTGTGCCCAAAATTGCCGCGCCGGCGGCGGTGGCGGTGCGCTGGTTGGTGGGGGTGGGTTCGCAGCCGTATTCCAGGGGGAAACGGAACTGTTTTTCGGCGGCGCAGAAGTGGGAGGACGCCGCAGCGCTCACGCGGGTGAAGCCACCGCTATCCAGGGCCAGGGCTGCCATAGCCAGGCTCAGCGCAAAGGTGCCGCACGCGGCATAAAGCCCTGCCAAGGGCATGTGCAGCTGCCGCAGCGCAAAATTTGTGGCGGTGCACTGGTTGAGCAAATCGCCGCCAAAGTGCAGGTCGATGCCGCCGGGTTGACAACTTGCGCTGCGCAGGGCATGGGCAATGGCTGCCTGCTGCAAGCGGCTTTCCGCCATTTCCCAATTTTCTTCACCAAGCTTGGCTTCTGCAAAAACTTCGGCAAAAGCACTGCCCAGCGGGCCTTCGCCTTCGATTTTGCCGCCCACCGCCGCTTGCCCCAAACAAACGGGACGGGAGGGTAGGGCGATTACATCGCCGATGCGCTGTGCCATTGCTTCACCTCTTTAGAAAAAAATAATAGATAAGCCCATAAACCGTGCAAACGGCTGTGCCATAGGCTAGCACCGGCCCTGCCATGCGAAACACGTTCGCGCCGGTGCCAAGCACCAAGCCTTCGGTGTGGTGCTCCATGGCGGCGGACACGATGGAATTGGCAAAGCCCGTGATGGGCACGCCCGTGCCCGCGCCCGCGTGCTTGCCCAGTTTGTCGAATAGCCCCAGCGCCGTAAAAATCGATGCCAGCAGCACCAGGGAACAGGGGACGATGATTTTTATCTGCTCTTCGGAAGCGCCAAAGCGCTTGCTTGCCAGCGCGACGCCCTGCCCCAGCGCACAAATGGCGCCCCCCACCAAAAACGCCAGCGTAAAATGCTTGACATGCGGACTGCCGGGCGAGGCCTGCCGCACCATTTTTTCGTATTGTTCTTTGGATGTTTTCAATTTTATCACCTCGTAGCACTAGTATAACCAGGCACCGCGCCGCATACACATGGCAAGTGAAAGGAAGTGGCGAAATGGAAGAAAACTACAGGGAATTGGGCTACGAATCCTCAGAAACGCGGTTTGCGGATGTGCGTGCCGCGCGGGCGGCCCGGCAGCAGACGCGGCGCCAAACAGGTGCGCGCATCCGCGACGAACCCGTGGTGGACGTGCCGCCCTGGGCGGGTGCGGACGATGACCTTGCGCCGCAGCCTAAAGGATCTTTTGGGCGGGTGCTGCTGGTGCAGGCGATTGTGTGCGCGCTGCTGGCCGGGGGGGTGTTTGCCTGCAAAAGCTGGATGCCCAACACATATGGGCAACTGCGGCGGTCGTATCAAGGGGTGATGCGCACGGACATGAGCGTCAAAGAAGTGTGGGCGGCGGCTGTGGCGGCGTTTCGACAGCTGCGTGAGGATATCTATGTGATGGTGCCTTATCAAAATGCCGCAGAAGCGCGCACAGACCCCGCGCCGGGGGGCGGCGATTCGCTCATGGGGGTGGGCGGCTTTGATTTGGCGAAGGAATATGCCGCGCGCAAATGCACGGCGGCGCCGCTGCTGACCACCGTGCGCCCGGTGCGCCCCCTGGCCGAAGGGCGGCTGACCTGCTCGTTTGGGTACCGCGTTCATCCCATCACCAAGGACGAGGGGGTGCACACCGGCATGGACATTGCCGCGCCGGAGGGCACGCCGGTTAGGGCCGCGTTTTATGGAACGGTGCTTGCGGTGGGCGAGGGCGAAACCATGGGTCTGTATGTGATTATGAACCACGGCGGCGGTCTGCAATCGGTCTATGAACATTGCGCGGAACAACTGGTGCAGGAGGGCATGGTGATTCGTCCCGGAGAAGTGATTGCGAAAGTGGGCTCCACAGGGCTTTCGACCGGCCCCCACCTGCACTTTGAGGTGCGCCTGAACGGACAGCGTTGCGACCCCGCGCCGCTGTTTGGGGACGAGATGTATAGCAGTTCCACATGAAATGCAGCATAGCCGCGCAAGCTTTGCGTGCGCCAATCCGCAAGCTGCTGGAGAGCCTATGACCATATGCCGAACCCGTGTGCCGGTGGAAATCAGCCCTTTTTGCGTGGGCATGGCGGCGCTATGCTTTGCGGCGGGGCGGGCGCAGACCATTTGCCTGGGGCTGGGCTTTGCCGCGTTGCATGAGCTGGGACACCTGGGCGCCATGGCGCTGTGCGGCACCCGGCCCGCAAAAATCTGCCTGACGGCCGCCGGTGTGCGCATTGACCGCCCGGTTGGGCTTTCGCTGCGTTTTGCGCACGAAATTGCGATTGCGGCGGCCGGGCCTGCCATAAACTTGCTGCTGGCGGGCCTTTTTGCGCTGCTGCGCCTGTGGGATTGCATGTATATCAACCTGGGTTTTGCCCTGCTGAATTTGCTGCCGGTGCGGGCCCTCGACGGCGGACGCATGCTCTACTTTGGGCTGTGCCGCCGCCTGGAAGAAGCTGTGGCACAGCGCGTTGTGCTCGTCACTTCGTTGGTGTGCCTGGGAGGCGCGGCGTTTGTGACGGCGTGGTCGTGGCTGCAAGGCACGTTTTTGATTTCGTGGGCCGCGGCGGTGCTCTATCTTGTGCTGTGCTGCTGATTTTTGCTTGACACGCGACCAAAATGTGTTATAATATTATGGCGGTTCCGCATGAAATGAAGCATTGTATTTGCGGTTTTTTAGCCCGCGCAAATCCAACGCAAGGCTTCGTTGGGGCATGCAAATAATATGCAAAGAGGTTGAAATATGCAAAAAATATTCATTGACGGACAAGCCGGCACCACGGGGTTGCGCTTGGCGCAGCGGCTGGGCGCGCGCACCGATTTGCGGCTGCTGACTTTGCCGGAAGGCTTGCGCAAAGACACGGCGGCCCGGGCGCAGGCCATGAATGAGAGCGATGTGACGTTTTTGTGCTTGCCGGACGAGGCGGCGCGGGAAGCCGTTACACTGGTTAAAAACCCGCACACGG
>JAITBA010000218.1 GCA_031283835.1 Oscillospiraceae bacterium | reverse complement strand
CCATTGCGCCGCCGCGCGCCTGCCAAAGAGTGCCCGCCAGCAAAAAACCGCCGGGCAAAAAGTAGAGCACCGCCCACAGCAGTTTGCGCCAGGCCAGCGCCACCACAAAGCGCATGGCTTTTAGCGCCCAGCGGGGCTGCAGCCAGAACCGCACCCGCGCGATGGAGCGCTTTTTGCCGTCCGCGCCGCCAAAATACCAGGCCTCGCGCCCCACGCGCAAGGGCGCGCAAAGCAGTGTTGCCGCAAGCGCCAGCACAACAGCCGCCCCTGCTTTTCCCCACCGGAACCCCCATGTGGCCGCCGACGTATCTAGCGGCAGTGCGGCGGTAACTTTTTCGCCGGCAAAATCTAGCAGCAACGGCAGTGCGCCGCAGAGTGCCGCCAGGGCAAACCCGCCCAGCAGCAGCGGCGTCGCCGTGCCTTTGTGCCCTTTGAGCAGCGCCCGTGCCCTGCTTTTGGTGGTTTCGTTTTGCATGTGCTTTTCCTTCACAAACATGCCCTCCCAATCCAAAAAACACAATCAATCCATTAGGCCTCCTTGCAAATCCGCTCGCCCCGGGTTTCCGAGGAGGTCTAATGATTAGTATGCCGCGCTTGGGAAGGGGCTATGCAAGCTTAGCGTCTGCATTCAAAAATGCCGAACCCGGAGCGCGAATTGCGTTCGGGTTCAGCCTGCAAGGGGGCTTTAAAGAAAGATACCGTTTGGACGCGTGCACTTCGTTTAAAAAAAGAACTGCGGCAGGGCGCGAATTGCCCCACCGCAGGTGTTAGGGTACCTTAAAAAGATGCCGTTTGGACGCGGGCACTTCGTTTAAAAAAAGAACTGCGGCAGGGCGCGAATTGCCCCACCGCAGGTGGTGCCGGTGGTCGGGGTCGAACCGACACGGTGTTGCCACCACTGGATTTTGAGTCCAGCACGTCTGCCAATTCCATCACACCGGCAACGTGTTTATAGTATAGCAGATTTTGCGGCGCAACGCAAGTGCTTTTTGAAAAAAATTTTGATTGCGATGCGTTTTGTGCCATATTCCTTTCGGCTGGCAAATTGCGACAATGGCATGGACTGGAATTGCGGTGGCGGGTACCGCAAATTGCCTGTGGGGCACCCAAAGGCATGCAGAATTTTACAAATGGACAAAAAAACGTTTTTGCAACACAAAGAATTCCGCAGAAAGGCTTGACTTTCGGTGCGTCAAACGATAAGATGGTGAAAATCATTGCAGTGCAAAGAAAAAGGATGCTATAAATCAATGGAAAACACAACCAAACCCGCGGAAAACCTTGCCAGCCAACCCATGCACGCCGTCTATTTTCTTGGCGCAGACGGGCGCCTTCTTAGCCAGACGCGCGTTGCGCACAACGCGGCGGCCGTCCCGCCGGAATACACGCCCCCGGTAGGCGACGTGTTTCTTGCGTGGAGCCGCGACCCTGCTTGTATCACCGAAAGCACCTACTGCGTGGCCATCACCCGAGCGATAACCCCGCAGGAACCGGCAGCCAAAGAAGCCGTCGCCGCGCGTTGCCGCGCCCATGTGCTGGATTTGCGGCAGCCGCAAAGCACGCTGCTGCCCTTGGGCAACTGGGCCGCAGGCACAACGCTCACCCGCAGCGACCTGGAATGCCTGCATTTGCGGCGGCTGCAGGCGCTGCCGCCCTTTCGTCTGCAAATGAGCGCGGACACCCTGCTGGTGCTCACCGCCGCCGGCGCGTGCGCCTTCGACATGGCTATGCGACCGCTCGAAATGTTGGCGCTGGTGCCGGAACGGGAGCTTGCGCACACTTCTTTTTGCGCAATGGAATCGCTTGCGGACGAAGACAGCACTCTGCTGCGGAAGGAGGCTTGAGCCATGCCTGCCGCTACCTGTCTTGTGGAATTTTATGACTACAATGGTGCTTTTTTGGGGCAGTGCCGGGTGTTTCGCGGCCAGGCCGCACCCTATCCCGCTATGCCACGCCCCCCCAAGGGCTGGCGCTTCGACTGCTGGGAGCCGCAAGTTTGCTACGTGACCGAGAACACCCGCACGCAGGCCGTCTATATACCCAAGGAGTACCTTGTCACCTTTGTGAGCGAAACCGGTGCCGTGCTCAAGCGCGAATATGTGCCGCACGGCCACGACGCCGCCCCGCCGCAATACGTTTCGAAAACAAAAGATCACCCTGTTATTTGGAACGGCCGCACCCAAAACATCCAGCGTCCGCAAGTGTTCCGCGCGGTGTTTGCGGAGCAGCTGGCGTAACGCGTTGTTCTGTGTTTGCGGCAAACAAAAAGCATGCCCCGCGCGCCCTTAAAAATCAGGGGGCGCGATTTTCTTTTGCAAAAATCCATTTTCCCCTTGCACACTGCGCAAAACTGTAGTATAATCTATTCTGTAATTCAATCAATAATAAAGGATATTTCTATGGACGAACAAGCGAAGACGATTCGCGTGGCATGCATTGGGCTGGGGCCGCGCGGGCTTGGGCAAATGAAGGAACTGCTCAACGTGCCGGGCGTTGGGGTGTGCGCGGTGTGCGACCAATGCGAAGACCGGGCTTTGGAGGGCGCGGCCGCTGTGGAAGAGCGCACCGCGCAGCGCCCGGCGATATATACCGACTATCGGCGGCTGCTAAAAAAAGAGGGTGAATCGCTCGACGCTGTGCTGTGCTGCACCACGTGGATTACGCACAGCCGCATTGCCGTGGACGCCATGCGTGCCGGGTGCCATGTGGCTGCCGAGGTGGGAGGCGCCGCCAGCATGGGAGAGTGCTGGGAGTTGGTGCGCGCAAGCGAAGAAACGGGCAAGTTTTGCATGCTATTAGAAAACTGCTGCTATGACCGCAACGAGATGGCGCTGTTTCATATGCAACGGCAGGGGCTCTTTGGCGAAGTTGTGCATTGCGAAGGCGGCTACCGGCACGACCTGCGCGAAGAAATCGCTTTTGGACGCGAAAACCGCCACGGTCGCCTGGCCAACTTCATCCATCGCAACGGCGAGCTTTATCCTACCCATCAGTTGGGGCCCATTGCCAAGCTGCTGGGCATCAACCGGGGCAACCGCTTTTTGACCGTGAGCAGCATTGCCGGCAAGGCGCGGGGGCTGCATGAATATATCCAAACGCAGCCACGGCTGGAGTATCTTAAAAACCAGGTGTTTAACGAAGGCGACGTAGTAGACACCACGATCACCTGTGCCAACGGCGAAACCATTCACCTTGTGCACGACTGCTCACTTCCCCGTCCCTACTCCCGCGGCTATGCGCTCCAGGGCACTAGGGGTATCTATCAAGAAGCCCCCTTTGGCAACGCAATTTTTATCGAAGGCCTGCTGGGCAAAAAAGAGGGCTGGGATCATAGCTGGGAGAAATTCGACGACCACCGCGAAAAATTTGAGCACCCGCTCTGGGCGCGGTACCTGGATGAGGGTGTGCACTTTGGCGGCCACGGCGGCATGGATTTTCTTGTGCTTTCGGCCTTTGTTGATGCTGTGCTGTGCGGCGCGACGCCCCCCATCGACGTTTATGACACCGCTGCGTGGATGTCTGTCACCGCCTTGAGCGAGCAAAGCGTGGCCCTGGGCGGCGCCCCTGTGCCCGTGCCCGATTTTACGAATGGCCGCTGGATTGACCGTGAACCATTCCGCCGCGGCATCTATTGCCTGGAGGACGTTTGCGGGGAATGCTTTCTAGAATCAAATTTAAAGAATTGAGGTCACTGGCATGTTCGAGTCCTTTCTTTCTTTCGACAGCGCTGTGTTCCAGTGGGTCGCGCAGGTGTTTCATCCGGGCGCGGGGTTGTTCTGGGACCGTTTTTTCGTCTTCTTCACCACTTTGGGCGATAGCGGGTGGTTTTGGATTGCCTTGGGGCTGATTTTTTTGGTGCCCAACAAAACCCGCAAAGTGGGTGCGGTCATGCTCCTTGCCATGGTGTTGGATGTGGGGATTACCAACGGCCTTCTTAAGCATTTGTTCAACCGCCCCCGCCCTTTTAACCTGGAACAACCGCTTTGGTGGGCCGAACAATACATTTATCCCGGCTTGATTAAAAAACCCGAAAGCCTTTCCTTTCCTTCGGGGCACGCGGCGGCGTCCTTTGCCGGCGGTGTGAGCTGGCTTCTTGCCGCCCGCAAGCCGTGGGTGAGCGGCCGCGCCCGTGCGTATTCTTTGGTTGGGATTGTTATTGCGGTGCTCATTGCTTTTTCTCGCGTCTATGTGGGTGTGCATTATCCTACGGACGTGCTGGCTGGCGTGCTGACAGGCGCTATTTGTGCTGTTTTGGCCTTTTTGCTGTTCCGCAAGCTCGAACCCGGGTTCGACAAAATCAATGCGTCCGTCGTTCGCTTTTTTGCATCAAAATAACGCGCGTATCATAAACCCGTCAACCACGGCATATAATTCCCTGGAACGGTATCATTATGAAAGGGTGTATTCTATGCTCAAAAATATCCCCCCTATCCTCTCGCCCGCGTTGCTGAAGCTCCTTGACGAAATGGGGCACGGCGACGAGCTTGTGCTGGGCGACGCGAATTTTCCGGCCGCCGCGCTGGGGCAGCGCTTGGTGCGGGCCGACGGCCACGGCATCCCAGAGCTGCTTGACGCGATTCTCACCTTCTTCCCACTGGATTCCTTCGTGGAATGCCCCGTGGGGCTGATGGACACAGGCGACGTGAACGTGCGCCCGCCCATTTGGCAAGAATACAGCAAGTGCATTCTGCGGCGGGAAGGCGACCGCCATGTGGAGATGCTGGAACGCTTTGCGTTTTATGAGCGCACAAAAACCGCCTACGCTGTTGTAGCGACTGGCGAAACCGAACTATACGCCAACATCATCCTCAAAAAGGGCGTTGTTGTGGCCGATAATTAAGTAAACGAGGTTCCTATGGAAACAAATTACATTGCAATTGACCTAGGCGCTTCCAGCGGCCGTGTTATGCTTGGCCGCTGGGATTCTGCTTGCCAACGGCTGGAACTGGACGAGCTGCACCGCTTTAGCAACGACCCGGTGCGGGTGGGCGGCACGCTGTATTGGGATATCCTGCGGCTGCTGCACGAAATTAAGCAGGGGCTTGCCGTGGCCGCGCGGCGCACAAAAGACGTTGCGGCCATCGGCATCGACACCTGGGGTGTGGACTTTGCGCTGCTGGACGCAAACGGCCAACTGCTGCAGAACCCCGTGCATTACCGGGACCGGCGCACGGAAGGCATGACCCGCGCCGTGAACGACGTGATCCCGGCGCGTGCGCTCTATGCCGAAACCGGCCTGCAAACCATGCCGCAGAACACGCTTTATCAGCTGTTTGCGCTGCAACAGCGGCAGCCGGAGCTGCTGCGCCGCGCCGCAAAACTGCTCTTTTTGCCCGATTTTTTGGGCTACTGCCTCACCGGCCAAATGGCGACCGAGCTTTCGATTGCCCGCACGTCGCAGTTGCTCAATGTGCAGTCGCTGGAGTGGTCCGAAGAACTCTTTAAAAAATTGCGGCTGCCCCATGGGCTGTTCGCGCCGTTGGCGCAATCGGGCACGGCATTGGGCGCGCTGCTGCCGGAGGTGCAGGAAGAAACCGGCCTTGGCCCCGTGCCCGTGATTTCGGTGTGCGGGCACGACACCCAAAGCGCCGTTTGCGCCGTGCCAAGCCCGAGCGAAGACGTCCCCTTCGCTTTTCTCAGCAGCGGCACCTGGAGCCTGCTGGGCACCGAACTGCAAGTGCCTCTGGTGAATGACCAGAGCTTTCGGCGCAACATCACCAACGAAGGCGGCATGCAAAAAACCCGCTTTCTCAAGAATATTACGGGCCTGTGGCTGCTGCAAGAAAGCCGTCGGCACTGGAACCGACAGGGCGAAAGCTACAGCTTTGCCGATTTGGAGCGGCTGGCGCAGGCCGCGGAACCCTGCGCCCGGTTTATCAACCCGGACGACCCCGCTTTTGCGCAGCCGGGCGACCTGCCCGCACGCGTCGCGGCGTTTTTGGCGCGCACCGGTCAGCCCGCGGCCAAAGACCCCGGCGCCGTCACGCGCTGCATCTATGATTCCCTGGCCCTGAAGTACCGCATGGTGCTCGAAAATTTGCAGGCTTGCACCGGCGTGCGTTACCCCTGCCTGCATGTGATTGGCGGTGGCGTGCGAGACGAGTTGCTGTGCCAGCGCACCGCCGACGCTTGCGGTATCCCCGTGGTGGCGGGACCTGTGGAAGCCACCGTGCTGGGCAACATTGCCGTGCAGATGATTGCCCGGGGTGCGCTTGCGGGCCTTGCGCAGGCGCGGCAGGTGGTTGCCGAAAGCTACGGTGTCAAAACCTATAGCCCCCACGAAAACCTCGACGCAGCCTATGCGCGGTTTTGCGGTATTCTATCAGAAACGGAGCAACACAATGAAACTTGACCGGCTTTTGGGGTTTCGCTTCAAAGAAACCCCATCGGACTGCCAGGTGGCAAGTCATATCCTCATGACGCGGGGGGCTTATATCAAAAATGTGGGCAGCGGCATCTTCAGCCTGTTTCCGCCGGCCAAGCGCATTGCACAAAAAATCGAGCAGATTATCCGGGAAGAAATGAACGCCATCGACGGACAAGAGGTGACATTTCCGGTGGTTATGCCCGCAAGCCTTTGGAAGGAATCGGGCCGCTGGGATTCTGTGGGCAGCGAATTGCTGCGATTTGCGGACCGCATGGGTAGCGACCTGGTGCTGGGCATGACGCACGAGGAGGCGGCCGTGCACCTGGCCCGCGGTGCCGCGCAGAGCTATCAGAATTACCCCTTCATGATTTATCAAGTCCAGACAAAATTTCGCGACGAACCCCGCGCCCGCGCCGGGCTTATCCGTGTGCGCGAATTCACCATGAAGGATGCGTATTCGTTCCACACCTCGCAGGAAGACCTGGAGGCATATTATCAAAAAGCCTACCAGGCATATGTGAATATTTTTAACCGCTGTGGTTTGCCCGAAGTGATCAGCGTGAAGAGCGACAGCGGCATGATGGGCGGCAAGGTTGCCCACGAATTCATGCTCCCCACCCAAATTGGCGAAGATTACCTGGCGGTTTGCACGGCGTGCGACTACCGCTCCAACATGGAGGTTGCGCAGGCCGTCGTCAAAAACGAGAATTATGGCGATGCGCCGCTCAAAAAAGTGCACACGCCGGGGATTAAAACCATTGACGCTTTGGCGGCGTTTTTGCACGTCGCGCCGCAGCAGACCTGCAAGGCTGTGCTATATCAAAAGAATGCCGACGACGCGTTTGTTGCGGTTTTTCTCCGGGGCGACCTGGAGGTCAACGAAGTGAAGCTGCGCAATTTGCTGGGAGAAGAAGTGCACCCCGCCGTGAACGCCGACGCGGTGTTTGCCTGCGGCTTTGTGGGGCCCATTGGTTTGCCCCGGGGTTGCACCGTGGTTTTCGACAATTCTCTGCGCGGCACCACCAACCTTGTCACCGGCGCGGGCGAAGCGGATTATCATTACACGGGCTTTGCGCTGGAGCGCGATGTGCCGGAGGTGCGGTGCAGCGACGTGGCGAAGATTCTTGACGGCGGCATTTGCCCCCAGTGCGGCAATCACAGCATCCGGCTCACCCGCGGCGTTGAGGTTGGCAACATTTTTCAGCTGGGCATCAAATATACCAAGTCCATGGAAATGACGTACCTTGACCAAAATGGCAAGCCACAGTACCCCATCATGGGCTGCTATGGCATTGGCGTGGGGCGGCTGATGGCCAGCGGGTGCGAAGTGCGGCACGACGACTACGGCCCCATTTGGCCAATGCAAATTGCCCCCTGGCAGGTGCACATTTGCGCGCTGCGCGCCCAGGAGGAGGCGGTTGCGCAGGCCGCCGGCACGCTCTACGACGCGCTGCAAAAGGCCGGGATAGAAGTGATTTTTGACGACCGCAAAGTTAGCGCCGGGGTGATGTTTAGCGACGCCGACTTGCTTGGTGTGCCGGTGCGCGTGATTCTTAGCCCCAAAACGCTGGCCCGTAACGCGATGGAACTGACTACACGAGACAAAGCAATCAAAAAAGATTTGCCTCTGGAGAGCATTGAAAAAGAAATCATTGCGCTGGTGAACGCATTGCGCCGCGCCTGAATTTTCTTTTAAAAAAAAGCGCACGAAATTGATGCGAGGAAAAGAGATTCCATGAACGAACAATACAGAACCCACACCTGCGGGGATTTGCGCGGGGAACATATTGGGCAGCGGGTCACGCTCAGCGGCTGGGCCGACACCTTCCGCAACCATGGCGGCGTAATTTTTGTGGACTTGCGGGATCATTACGGCGTTACGCAGCTGGTGCTGCACGACGAAAGCCTGCTCAGGGGCGTCACGCGCGAAACGGTGGTTCGCGTGACAGGTGCCGTGAACGCCCGCAGCGAGGAAACCTACAACGCAAAGCTGGCCACCGGGCAGGTGGAGCTGCAGGTGGACACGTTGCAAGCCCTCGGTGCCGCGCCGCAAAACTTGCCCTTCGAAGTCGGCGCTTCAAACAACGTGCGGGAAGATGTGCGGCTGCGGTACCGCTACCTTGACCTGCGCGGGGCACGCATGCAAAAAAACCTGCAAGTGCGGGCACAATTGTTGGCCGCGCTGCGCGAAAACATGGAATCGTTGGGCTTTCTTGAGGTGCAAACGCCGATTTTGACAGCCAGTTCGCCCGAGGGCGCGCGTGACTTTTTGGTGCCCAGCCGCAAGCACAAGGGCAGGTTTTATGCCCTGCCCCAGGCTCCTCAACAGTTTAAGCAGTTGCTTATGCTCAGCGGTGTGGATAAATATTTTCAGATCGCCCCCTGTTTTCGCGATGAAGACGCCCGCAACGACCGCTCGCCCGGGGAGTTTTATCAGCTGGACTACGAAATGGCCTTCGCCACCCAGGAGGACGTGCTGCAGGTGGGCGAAACCGTCTTGTCGAATATTTTTAACCGCTTTGCGCCGGCGGGCAGCACCGTGTCGCCCGCGCCCTTCCGCCGCATCCCCTACAAAGAGGCTATGCTGCGCTATGGCAGCGACAAACCCGACCTACGCAACCCGCTGCTGATTGAGGATTTGACCGCGTTTTTTGGCGATGTGGAGTTCAAGCCCTTCAAAGGACGGCCGGTGCGGGGGATTAAAGCGCCCGGTTGCGCGCGGCAAAGCAAAAGTTTTTTTGAGCAGATGCCAAAATTTGCCGAAAGCATTGGAATGAAGGGTCTCGGCTATATTTCGATGCGGGACGGCGGCAAACTGAAGGGCCCCATCGTTAAGTTTTTGCCGGAAGAAAAGCAAGCGGCGCTGCTACGACTTTTTTTGATGCAAGACGACGACACCGTGTTTTTTATCAGTGACAGGCCCGCGCTGTGCAACAAACTGGCCGGGCAAATTCGCGGCGAGCTGGGGCAGCGGTTGGGGCTTATTGACAAAAACCGCTTCGAATTTTGCTTTATCACGGACTTCCCCATGTATGAAATTGACGAGCAGACCAAGCAGGTCGGCTTCACCCACAACCCGTTTTCAATGCCGCAGGGCGGTATGGACGCCCTACGGGACAAGGATCCCCTGGAAATTTTGGCCTGGCAGTTCGACATTGTGGTCAACGGCATAGAGCTAAGTTCCGGCGCGGTGCGTAACCACATCCCCGAGGTGATGGTGAAGGCCTTCGAAATTGCGGGCTACACCGAAGCGGAGCTGAAAAAGCGCTTTGGCGCGCTTTATACTGCCTTTGGCCACGGCGCCCCCCCTCACGCGGGCATGGCCCCCGGCGTAGATCGTATGCTCATGATTTTGCTGGGCGAAGACAGCATTCGCGATGTGACCGCCTTCCCCATGAATGGCAACGCGCAGGATCTGCTGCTGGGCGCGCCCGGCGAAGTGAGCGAGCAGCAGCTGCGGGAGGTGCATATCAAGGTGCGGGGGGCATAGCAGCTCCCTCAAATTGTCGCGCCCGTTGCGCCCGTAATACCCGTTGCGCTTGTCGCGTCCGTAACACCCGTTGCGCCTGTGCCGCCCGTTGCGCCCGTTGCGCCCGTTGCGGTTGTTAGCCCGCACGGGTTGCAAGCGCAGGGAACCCAAAGGTTGCCGCTGCAGTCAATATAATAAAAATCGGTGATGTCGGTCTCGCAACCGCAGGGCATCCACAAATCCCCGTTTTCGTCCACATAGCAGCTGGCCAAAATGTCGTCCATGTCGGGCACGGCCCCCGCCATCGAACCCGGCATCGGCCGGCCGTTATACATGTTTGCGTTGTTAAAAGAAGTCACAGCAGCACCCCCAGGGCAACTATATGCACAGGTGTCGCAAAAAATACGTCCCGCGGTTTTGGGGCATTGCGCACTGTTTTTGATGCGATGCCCCCCCTCCCCACAGATGGCACGCCCGGGCACGTGGGAAGAAAGGGAAGGATGGGCGAAAAAAAGATAAAAAAAGGGGTTGACAAGAGGCAGAAGGTGTGGTATTATATTTGAGCG
>JAITBA010000211.1 GCA_031283835.1 Oscillospiraceae bacterium | reverse complement strand
CCAGCCTGTTTTCGCAGAACAATTTTGCGGTTTATCAAAAAGTCTACCTGCTTTATATGCTTGCCAGCACGCTGCCCAACCTAATCAAACTCTTCCCCATATTTTTCTATGATTTGGTGGGCGAAAAACGCGAAAAGATGTACGTGGCCCTCAACGAACGCCGTGCCCTGCTTGCCAAAGAGCAACATCAAACCGAAGGAGGATTACCATCATAAAAAAAATACTTGCCGGCCCGCTGTGCGTTGCGCTGGCGCTGGTTCTGCTTGCGGGCTGTGCCGCCAAACAAAAAAGCCAGGCCGCTCTGCTAGCCGGCTCCTGGAAGGCTGCCGTGGCCGGGCTGGAGTTCGACGCTTACACCTTCACGCCGGGCGCGGAAGACGAAACCAAAGGCACCGTGGCGCTGGGTATGCTATCCAGGTTGCTCAATGGCACCTATGAGGTGCTGCCCCCAGCCAAAAAAGACGACCCGGCGCACCTGCGCATCACCTCCACCCTGTTTTCCATTTCCACCACCCGCGAATTCACCTTTGTGGCGACCGCCGACGCGCTGCAGCTCACCCAAGCGGGCAGCTCGCTGACAAGAAATTATGTGCGCGACGCTGCTATAACCGGCGCTGCCGCAACAACCTAGAAACATTTTTAATCAAAACAAACAAGCAAAACCCACAAAAATTTCTACCCCCCAAGAAAGAGTGACCTTATGCCATACCGCTCCAGGCCCCCGCGGGACCCCCGCCGCAAGCGGCGCCCGTGGCTGTTTTGCCTCATTCCGTTGGGGCTGACGCTTTTGCTGTTGGCTTCGCCGCTGCTGCTCACCACGTTCTTTTTGAACAAAATGCAGCGCGACCCGCTTTTGCTGCAAACCAACCCCGCCCTCATTGCGGCCGAAACCGTGGACAAGACCGATCATGAGAACGTCTTTATTCAGGCCGACGCCGACATTGCCGAAAACAAAGGCGCGCCCTACGCCAACGGCCAGGTGTTCAACGTGCTGCTGGGCGGCATCGATTACGGCGGCGGCGACGGGCAGTCCTATGGCCGCTCCGACGCCATGATGTTGATTTCCTTCAATACGGCGACAAAAACCATCACCACTGTGTCAATTTCTCGTGCCACCTATGCCGCCCTCAACGGCCACCCCAACGGACGGCTGAACCTCGCCCATGCCTACGGCGGCCCCGCGGCCATGGCGCGCGCCGTGGAACAGAACTACCAGCTGCGCATCGATGGCTACATGACTGTGGATTTTGACGGCTTTTCCCGGATCATCGACCTTGTGGGCGGGGTGGATCTTCCCATTGCGGCGGGGGAGGAATTTGAAGCCCTAAAGGACAGTTGCCGGTTGGATCATGGCCCGGGCGTCTATAATTTTAACGGCGAACAAGCGCTGCTCTATGCCCGCCTGCGCTGGATCGACTCCGACCGGGACCGCACCCAGCGTCAGCGCAACATCATCGAAGCCCTGGCCCGCAAAGCCGTAACCCTCTCCCCCGGCCAAATCGGCAGTGCGGTTTCTGCTATGCTGCCATTTGTGACGACGGATCTTAGCAGCGTGCGGCTGATGAGCCTCGCGCGCTACCTTGGCTACACCCGCCGCGAAGCCATCATCCCCAAAACGCCCATGCGGCTTACGCTCGTCGACGAGTCGGAGGTGATTATTCTCAACTGGAAGGAAGTCCGCAAGGATGTGCGCGAACTGCTCTATACCAATATCCCTGTCGTTTGACCCCCGCGCCGCCATCCATATAAGCCAAATTCTTGCGGGGTTTCATCTGCTGGCACAAAGCGGCTGGTGCACGCTCACCGTGCGGCAAACCCGGCGCGACACCTCGCATTTTCACTATGTGCTGGCCGAAACCGCGGGCAAATCCATCGTCTTTGATGTGCATGACAACGGCCGCCAGCCCCCCGTGCTGCCTGCCGACCACTATTTCCGCCGTTCCGCCTGCACCCCGCAAGAGGCCCTGGGGCTGAATTATCATGTCAGCTGCCCCGGCAACCCGTATCAAACGATGGTGCCCGCCGGCTGCAAAGACCCCGCCGCGCGGCATGTTTTGTTGCGCAAAGCGCTGGCGCACCTGCCTGCCGGGTCTCTGTCTGACCGCTGGGTTTATCCCGGCCAAATTGCCCAACCCGCCGGTCATCCGCAAGAGGAAAGCATTCTCTTCCTCACCCGCACCTGGTTCCCCCTGGAGGAGCACCCAGGCCTGCGGGAGGAACAAATTGTGGCGGCGCACCCCCAACTGGCGCTGGTGCTGCAGATGGACGAAACCCGCGCGGCACTCATTCGCCTGCTGCGCCGGGAGTATGGCCGCCGCGCTGTGTGCGGTTTTGCTCGCACGCCCTTCGCCGTCAAGCACTGGCCCTCTCTCGTCGTCCCCCACGCCCTCACGCAAAAACGCGCCTACCTTGCCGTCATGCGCCGCGCCCGTGTGTGTCTGACCACCACGGGCCTGCACGGTTCCACCGGTTGGAAGTTTGGGGAATACGCCGCCGCCGCCAAGGCCTTCGTCGCCGAGCCGCCGCAATACCACCTCCCCGGTGGCTTTGCCGCAAACGCCAATTATTTGCCTTTTCATACCCCGGAACAGGCCCTTTCACAAACAGAACACCTGCGTGCGGACGCCATTTTTCGTGAAGAGATGCAGCGCAGGAACGCCGCCTACTACCAGGCGTTTTTGCGCCCGGATATACTGGTAAAAAATGCCCTGGCGCGTGCACTGGAATGAACAAGCACCCAGAGCGGCCAAGGGGCTTTTGCGGCGTGCGGGTTCTTGCAATTAAATGATTCAAGGAGTTTTTGCGTGCGGGTTCTTGCAATTAAAATGTGTTAACAGGAGGGCGCCATGCAAACAATCATGCTTATGGGGAGCAGCGCCTGTGGCAAAACCACGCTTCTGCAGCGGCTGAACGGGCTCAAAATCACCTACAAAAAAACGCAGGCCATTGAGGTTATTAACACCACCATCGATACCCCCGGCGAATACTTAGAAAACAGGGCGTTTTATAAGGCGCTGGTGGTCACGGCCACCGAAGCGTCGCTGGTGCTGTTTGTGCAAGATGCGACCGATGAGCGGTTTCGGTTTTCGCCCGGGCAGAGGATGATGTTTTCGGCACCGGTGCTGGGGGTGGTTTCGAAGGCCGACCTAGCCACCCCCGCGCAGCTGGCCGCCGCACAGGAACTGCTGGAGCTGGCCGGCGCGGAAGAGATTTTTGTCACCAGCGCGGTCACCGGCACCGGCTGTGACGCGTTGTTGCGGCGCATTGCGCGGGGATAACCCGGCCTATGGGCCGTTTTTTTTAGCCCAAACTTTCGAACACAGCCGCCACCGGCGCGGCGATCACCACGTGCGCCAGCACCATGCCCTGGGCTTGCCGCGTGGCAATGCCGCAGTCGATGGCTTCGCGCACGGCGGCCACTTCGCCGGTGAGGGCCGCAAAAGACTTGCCGCCAATGCCCGTGGCAAGGCGCAGCTCCACCAGATCCACGTCGGCAGCCTTCACTGCGGCGTCGGCGGCATAGATAGCGGCGGTGACGGAGTAGAATTCCATCACACCCAGGGCGCCCACCTGCCGGGGCTGCGCGGCGGCGTTGATGGCCGCCGCCACCTGCTCGTGCACCCGAGGAATCAGGCAGCTATCGACCACCGTGCCGCCGGCAATTGCTTCGCCCGCCTCGAGGGACTCCTGCACGGCGGCCACTTCGCCGGTGAACAGCACATAATATTTGCCGGGGCAGCTGGCCCGCGCAAAGGTTAGCTCCACCTCCGCGGCCTTGCACACGGCGTCCGCCGCCTCCACGCCCTTGGCGATGCTCGAAAATTCCAAGAACCCGATGCTCATCGTCATGGTCAGCCCTCCCGTTTGTTTTTGATAACGCAATGATGCAGAAATTTTTCCGCGCGCAAGGCGTTCTTTTGGGGTCGTTTTTCTCTCAAAAAAAAGTATCAATCACCACGCCGTTGTCGGTGCTTGTCACCGTCCCCGCGACGGACGCATGGTAATCCGCGCCCAGCTTGCCCTCCTGGGCCATGGCAACCACCTGGCCCAGCACAACTTTGTCGCCAGGTTGCACAATGGGCAGCGCAGGTGCGCCAATGTGGCTGCCTAGGGCGATGCAAACCCGCTTTGGCTGTGCTTTTAAAAACGCCTGCGGTTCCGTATGATAAAATTTGCCCACGCCCGCGCGGTTTGCGGCCTTGCCGGTGGGCAGTTTGCGCTCCTCGCGGTGAGGGCGGGGCTGCAAGCCGCACGCGCCCTTTTGCGGACGAACGCCCTGTTGAGCCAACATGTGCTTAATCATCACGTTGATTTTGCGGGGCTGCAACTGCATGGGGCAGGCAACCAGCTCGCACACGCCGCACTCGCAACAAAACTGCGCACTGCGAATCACGGGGTCGTCCAGCTGGTCTTTGAGCGGCCGGGCCCCGGCGGCACGGCGCATGATTTTGTGCGTTTCGAGCGGGTGCCCCAACAAATAGCGCGGGCACAGTTGCGTGCAAAAACTGCACTGGATGCAAGCGCTCTTTGCGCGGTTGCGTATGTGGTTTGTGGGGGTGACATGGTTTTGCCAGAGCCGTGCGGTGCTGGGCAAAACCAAAAAACCCGATGTTGTTTTTGTGACAAATAGGTGCGCGGCTTCCTCTTTTGTGAACGGTTTACCCATCATGGGGCCGCCGCTGACCACGATGTAGTCGTCCTCCAGCGAACCGCCCGCCAGGGTCAAACAATCGGCAAACGACATGCCCACAGGGGCTTTTAGCACGCAAGGCCGGGGCACCGCACCGGTGATTGTGAGGTATTTTTGCGTAAAAGGGCGCCCCTGCGCGGCGTTATGCACAGCCAGCATGGTGGCCACGTTGCTCACCACGCACTGCACGTCGAGGGGCAGACCGGCGGGGGGCACCACACGGCCTGTGACCTCATAGACCACCACCTGCTCGTCGCCAGCGGGATAAAAGCTGCGCATATGTACCAATTCGACAGACGCACCCGCCGCCGCGATGGCGGTTTGCAGGGCGGCAGTTTCGGCTGTATAGGTTTCTTTTAGGGCGATCACCGCGCGACCCGCACCTAGGCGCGCCCGCACCGCCGCAACGGCAGCCACCAGCGCCGCCGGTTCATGCACCATGATCCAGCGGTCGGTTCGCAGAAGGGGTTCGCACTCAGCAGCGTTGATAATCAAGGTGTCTATGCCTTGCGCTGCCAACTTCACATGCGTGGGGAACCCCGCCCCGCCGCACCCAACGACCCCCGCCGCCTTAATTTGTTCAAGTAAATCCATAAAAGCCCTCTTTGCCCTTTTGCCCAATTTTCCTCAAAAACCGCGGTGCGGCCCCGCAAAAATCACTTTCGCTGCAGGTTGTCGATAATACCCACGATGGCGCTGTCGGCGGCGCAATCGTCGCGGCCCAAGGCACGGCGGGCGGTGGAGCCGGCAACCACAAGCACACGCTCGCCAATGCCCGCGCCAACCACATCGGCCGCCACAAAAGATGCGCCGGTTGTCTCGTCTTCCACCACCATGAGCTTGAGCCCCATGAGGGTATCTTCTTTTTTTGTGGCCCACACATGGCCGGTGACTTTGCAGATTGTCATGGCTCCGCCCGCCTTTCGTTATACGAATTCGACTTGTATTTTCTTTTGCGTAAAAATATCTCGCGCCGCCGGGGTGACGATTGTGCCTTTTTTGAGCACCACCGGGGGCTGCATCGTTTTTGCCATGGCTTCCGTAATCAATTTTTGGTGCATGTTTTTTGGGGTGCTTGCACCGGAGGGCACAGAAGGCGGAAGGGCTTGCGCGGCAGGCAACAGCGTGCCGACGTCGCCTGTTTGCAGCGCGCAGGCATTGGCTTCGTCAAAATCGATGTGCATGGCCAGGGCAAACTGTTCGCTGACGCGCACGCGCACGTGCTCAAATATCACAGGGCGGGCCGTGTTGGCACGCACGCACACAACCTGGCCTTCGGTCACATGCAGCGCCAGCGCGTCTGCGGGGGGCACGTGAATGTGATTTTGCGCCACAATCGCGGCGTTTTTCGCCTCGCAAGCACCAGCGGGGCCAACAAGAAACACATCTGCCGCGCCGCCAAGATTGCCGGAAAGGTTCACGGGGGCATTAACACCCAGCGCACGCGCGTCGGTGAGCGAAAGTTCGACCTGCACGGCTTTGCGCACCGGACCCAACACAGCCACGTCTTCGAGCACACCTTTTGTTGCGACAATTTTCACCCGCTGATCGCTTAAAAACTCGCCCGGCTGCGAGAGCGCACGCTTTTGCGTGAGCGCCGCGCCCGTGCCGAAGAGCGCTTCAACGGCGGCTTGGGTCAGGTGCACATGGCGAGCCGAAACCTCGATAGGAATCGGCGGCGTGACGGGTGCGGCCGCCTGGGGCAGCGCCGTCAGCACGGCTTCTACGATGCCTTGGATTTGCTGTTCGGTCATGCTAAAACCTCACACATCAAAAAAAATAGGAACGAAATTTCTGCATTTCTGCTATAAGCTCTTTAAAAAGAGCAAATACACCGCGCTGCTCAGGCGGTTGAGGGCCTCGATGAGGTCGGGGCGGGTGCCTTTGGCAAAGGCGTTGACGGCACATAGCTCCGCTTCGCGCACCTGGGTGCGCAGGTAGTTGAGCGCAAGAGACAGACGACCCATATCCCCGTGGGGCACAGGGTGCGCTATGCCGGCGAACTCCTTTGGGTGGTGCGAAGCCCGGCGCAGCTCGGCGCTGTTTAGCCCGAACAGGCGCAGCGGCGGCATGGGCGTAGCCTTCACTTCGCAGCCCAAAATGGCCTGGGTGAAGGTGTAGACCTCCTCCAACTGCTGCCGTTGTGCGCCCTGGGCCTCCTGCAGGGTGAGCAGAACAAGCGCTTCAAGACTATCGAGTTTGCCGCGCAGTTGAATCCGGGGGTGCGTTTTGAGCACGAGCGTTGTGCCGTTGAGGTGCGTCATGTGCTCCGGTTTGCCGCCGGGGACAGGGCTTTGTTGGGTCATCGGCATTTCGCCATGCCACGGCGCACCCTCGCTCTGCGCAAAGGGCGCGATTTTTAGGTGCTGCGCGCGCGCGAATTCCTCGGCCAGCGGCGAAAGCTTTGCCCCGGCGGGCAGTGCAAAACCGCTACCCGCCGGCAGGCACAGGGCGCGCAAAAACGCCTCTGTGATCAGTTGCATTACGCCTTATCGCCGGTCTGGAGTGTGGGCAGGATGAATTCCACCTCGTTGTGCGGGCGGGGAATCACATGCACGCTCACCAGTTCGCCCACGCGCGACGCCGCCGCCGCGCCGGCATCGGTTGCGGCCTTCACCGCGCCCACGTCGCCCCGCACCATCACGGTAACAAGGCCGCCGCCCACGTGCACTTTGCCAATCAGGTTCACGTTGGCCGCCTTCACCATGGCGTCCGCCGCCTCGATAGAACCCACCAGGCCCTTGGTTTCCACCATACCCAGCGCTTGCAGTGTTGTTGCCATGTTTGTTTCCTCCGATTTTTTGATTTTATGTTAGACATTAGATAACCATCATCTAAGCGTCTATCGATTTAGCGCCCCAGGCGTTCGAGCACTTTGCGGGTGATTTCCGCAATCTGCGCCGGTGTCACGTCGGGCGTCTGCACGGCCGCACTTGTTTTTGCGTCGTCACCGCGCGGCGGCGGTGCCCCACAGGGGCGAAGATCGCTAAGCTCTGTTTGCCCCCAGGCCACGCGGCGGAGGTTCGTCAGGTGCCGCGGGCCCACGTTGTCGCTGGTGGCGCTGCCGCCCACAGAGCCGCAGCCCAAGGTGAGCGCCGGTGCCAATCCCGTCACGGCACCCACGCCGCCCAGCGCCGCCGGTGCGTTGACAATCAGGCGGCCAACGGGTTTTTTTGCGGCAAATTCGCGAATAACACCCTCGTTGTTGGAGTGGATGGCCATGGTGTGACCCACACCTTCGTTATGCAGCAGTTCCATGCAGCGCACGCAGGCGGCTTCCCAGCCCGGCTCTTCGTACCACGCAAGGACAGGACACAATTTTTCGCGCGCGTAGGGGTTTTGGGGCCCCACTTCTGTTTGCCGCGCAAGCAAGACTTTTGTGCCCGCGGGGACGGTGATCCCCGCCATTGCAGCGATTTTTTCTGCCGGTTTTCCCACGATCGCGGGGTTCATGGTGCCATTGGGGCGCAGCAAAAACTGCGAGAGCCGGGTGCTTTCGTCCTCGCTGAGGAAATAACCGCCCTGTTTTTGCAGTTCGGCCTCCACCTGCCTGGCAATCGCATGCTCCGTGACGACGCTCTGCTCGCTGGCGCAGATGGTGCCGTTGTCGAAGGTTTTCGATTCGATGATGTGACGCACGGCCTTGGCGATATCGGCGGTTTTCTCGATGAAAGCAGGGCCGTTGCCGGGGCCAACGCCAATGGCCGGGTTGCCGCTGCTATAGGCCGCGCGCACCATGGCTTCGCCGCCCGTGGCAAGAATAACCCCTGTGTCGCGGCTGGTAATCAGCGCGTTGGTGGCCTCCATGGTGGTGAGGGTGATGCTTTGCACCGCGCCTGCGGGCGCGCCCGCCCGGGTCGCCGCCTGCTGAATAAGCGCCACGGTTTCTAAAATACTGCGCTTGGCATTGGGGTGCGGGCTAAAAATTACGGCGTTACCCGCTTTGAGCGAGATGATCGCTTTGTAGAGCGTGGTGCTGGTGGGGTTGGTAGAGGGGATTAGCGCCGCGACAATGCCCACCGGCACACCCAATTCTATTATCCCTGCCGCGCGATCCTCCCGCAGCACGCCCACCACACGGGTATCTCTCCAATACGCCCAGGTCATCTTTGAGCCCAACAGGTTCTTCAAAATTTTATCTTGCCACACGCCAAAGCCGGTTTCTTCGGCGGCCAGTTTGGCCAGACGCTCGGCACTTTCTTCGCCCGCTTTCGCAATTTCGGCACAAATCTGATCTAGCTGCGCCTGCGAAAACCCGGCCAAAGATGCCGCCGCTGTCTTTGCGTTCCGAATCAAATCGCGCACCGCCTGTATCGACTCCAAATCCCGATCCATCACCTTTAAATTCCCCCCAAGCTATCCATATTTCTCCGTGCGCCTGCTTTGATTCCACCCCAAGCTATCCATATTTCTCCACCCTACATAGTCGGCAGCGGTTCCGCCGCCACCTTGCATACCTCCTGCGCAAAGGCATCGCAAGCAGCCTGGCAGGCAGCCTGCTCGCCGGTGAGCAAAGCCCCGGCAAAGTTGGTTTCGCTGGGCGGACCATAGTAGACTTTAAGCTCCACATCAGCGGCTTTCAGCGCCGCGTCAAGCGCAACCGTGGCTTCGAGCGGCGGGGCGATGAGATAGGCCATAGCGGTGCCTGCCGGCACATTCGCCTGTGCCGAAAGATAACGCCCCGTGCGCGAAACGCAGTGGGCAAAATAAACAACACGATCCTGCGCGTCAGCGGAATAAAAGGCCGCGTCGTTGGCGATGAACGCGGCGGCGGCGGCAAGGCCGCTTTGCACCTGCGCGGGGTCTGGCCCTGCCAAAATGCCAATGAACTCGCCCGCCAAACGGGTGCTGGCATTGCCGCTGCCCGCATACATGCTCCGGGCATAGACCACGCGCACTTCGGCTTTTTTGGTGGCCTCGTCTAGCGCCGCATAGCTCACGTCGTCGCAATCTGCGGTGAAGACACCCAAACTGCGCTCCCCTGCCTCGCACCCCAACTGCGCCCGCAGCGCGGCATCCGCATTTGGCAAAACACGCATAGCCAAAATGTTCGTCCGCAACCGATCTCCCAGCATATGCTCCCCCCCTCCTTCTTTCTTTAAAAAGAAAGAAGCAAAGAAATTTTAAATGCTTCGCATCTTTTAGGGTGAAATTTAAAGATTCAAATCAACCCCGCTCTTTTTTGCCCTAAAAATGCGTTCAATCAGTTCCACCAAACAGGCACCGGCCTCCACGGCGTTTAGGCCGCCGCTATAGATGTTGGACACCACGGTGCGCCGCGCCTCGGGCATGCCCACAGTGGGGGCGTAGGCCACGTAAGCGCTCATGCTCTCGGCGCTGCCAAGGCCGGGGCGCTCACCAATGAGGGCGCACAGCACCTTCGCGCCGGTGAGCGCGGCAATAGAATCCTCGCTGCCCACGCGGCCAAACTTCACAAAAAACGGTTTGCCCTGGCGTAGCCCCAACTGGGCCAGGCCTTCGTTGAGCA
>JAITBA010000186.1 GCA_031283835.1 Oscillospiraceae bacterium | reverse complement strand
AAGTTTTCTTCTTCGTTTGCAATCACCAAAAGAATAAACTGTTCTTTCTCGCGCAATTGCGGATAGGCGCTCTCGTTTTCGCCAATCACCGTCACGGCCACTTCGCGCAGGAACGCGTGCGTCACGCCCAGCAGACGGCCGTGGCGGGCCGCCCGGCGCAGCAACCGGCGCAGCACATAACCCCTGCCTTCGTTGCTGGGCAGCACCCCGTCGCCAATCATCATCACCGTGCTGCGAATGTGGTCAGTAATCACGCGCAGCGAAATGTCTTTCTTTTTGTCGTCGTGGTAGCGCACCCCGGCAATTTTGCTGATATGCCGCATGATATTCTGCACCGTGTCCACCTCAAAGAGGTTCTCGACCCCTTGGAACACACAGGCCAGGCGCTCAAGCCCCATGCCGGTGTCGATGTTCTTGTGCTCCAACTCCGTGTAGTTCCCCGCGCCGTCGTTGTTGAACTGTGTGAACACCAGGTTCCACACTTCCATGAAGCGATCGCACGCGCAGCCGGGCGCGCAGCCGGGTGCGCCGCAGCCATATTGCGCGCCTCTGTCGAAGTGGATTTCGCTGCACGGGCCGCAGGGGCCGCTGCCGTGCTCCCAAAAGTTATCTTTTTTGCCCAAACGGCTGATATGGCCGGGTTCCAGTCCCATCTCTTTTTCCCAGATATCCCAGGCCTCGTCGTCTTTTTCGTATACCGTGACGTACAGCTTATCCTTGGGGGTTTCCAGCACTTCCGTGAAGAATTCCCACGCCCACGCAATCGCTTCGCGCTTGAAATAATCGCCAAAGCTGAAGTTGCCCAGCATCTCAAAATAGGTGCCGTGCCGCGCGGTGATGCCCACGTTTTCAATATCGGGCGTGCGGATGCACTTTTGGCAGGTGGTCACCCGGTGCCGCGGCGGCTCCAGCTCCCCCGTGAAGAATTTTTTCATTGGCGCCATGCCGCTGTTAATCAGCAGCAAGCTTTTGTCGCCCTGCGGCACCAGCGAAAAACTCGGCAGCCGCAAATGCCCCTTGCTCTCAAAAAAAGCAAGATATTTTTCGCGCAGTTCATTCAGGCCTGTCCATTGCATGGGGGGTCTCCTTTGTATAAAAAATCTGACGGATCGGGTGCCGGCGCTTTGGTGACCCGCTTTGGGCGCATGCCAACACCGCCTCTTTTGCGCGTCCATATCTAAAAATTGTAACATTTTTTTAGTTCTTTGTCAATGTCATTTCATCCATCTTTGTAACTTTTTTCTCCAGCTTCGTTTCCATAAAATGCTAAACGACGTGAGGATTGCTTTATCATACAGCCAAAACGTCACATTTCCAAGCCCCAGCGTGATCGCTTTCGCAAACTTTCCGAAGGTTTCCCCAAAATCCTCCAGCGCAACGCCAAACAGGTAGACGGACAAAAAATAGACACCCACCACGGCGAGGTTGAACAGCGCGGTTTTTATCAAAAAGGCGACCCACGCGGGCAAACGGCGCTCCAGCAAGTGTTTGACGGCCGGGTAATAACCAAACAGGGCGGCGTAGAGCAGCGCCACCGTTTTTTCGGGCAGCAGCAGCAATGCCAGCACCGCCGCCGTCAAATAGGTTCCCAGCGCCCACAGAGGCCCGGCCTCGGCCACCACCAGCAGCGTCAGCAGCCCCGCCAGCGCGGGCAGCGCATATTCAAGAGAGGGCACGAACGAAAGCACCCACAGCAGCGCCACTGCCAGCCCCGCAAACACCCCGCAAAGGGCCAATTTTTTGGTCTGTGTCATGCAAACTCCGTTCTAAAATTTGAGACGTTAAACGCAAAGCGCGCACCATACTATTGAGAAGATGGCCCACGCAGCACAGCGCCTTTTGGCAGCGGGCTTGCGCACGTGAACGAAAACAACATCTCGGGGTGGCGCGTGGCGTCAATTTTGCAGCCATCGCCGTCGCGCAAATCGGTGAGGCTTAGCGGGAGGGGCGGTTGACCGGGCGCAAGGGCTTCTAGGGCATCGCCCGCAAAGGCGCGGCCTCGCTGCACGGCATGGCACACCCCGTTTTCCCAGCGTTCCACAATGCCCACCACCTCCCAAGCCCGCGTGTAGCCCCCGGCAAGCGTGATTTGCGGCGCTTTTGCGGGTGCTTTGAAGAAAAAGCCGGTACAGTATTCCCGGTGGCTCACCTTCAAGGGCTCCTGCAACACCCATGCGGGCACAGGCCGCCCCGCCAAATAGACCGCATCCGCGCCAAAGCGCAGTGCGGTCTTGCAGCATTCCAAATCGCCGGCCGGGGCCAGCAATTCCGGGCGGCTCACAGCAGCTCCCCTTTGCGGATGAGTTCGAAACGTTTTTCGCTATGGGCGGCCAGGGTTTTGTTCAGATAAATATTGTGAAACTTATCGTGCAAAAAGTAATAGTATTCGTGTTCTGAGGGGTAGAGCGCGGCGCGGATGGCGTCGCCGCCGGGGTTGCACACAGGCCCCGCGGGCAGCAGGCGGAAGTACGTGTCGTAACGATTGAGGAACACGTCTTTGTCGGTTTGCTGCATGCCGCCCACCTGCACGGTGTTAATCACATAATCTTTGGTGGAGTTGCAGTCGAGGGTTTGGTAGACGCTGGATTTGTTGAGACGATTGTGCAGCACGCCCGAAATATCGGCCATTTGTTTTTTTAGGGCATCGCCCTTGCCGCCCGCCTCTTTTTGGATAATGGACGCCAGAATGATCACGTCGTCCACCGACATTTTAAGGCTCTTGGCACGGGCATCGTATTCCGGCGTCCACTTGGCCTGGAAGTTATCGAGAAAACGACGCAGGGTGGACGCGGCATTGTCATTCTTATAAAAATTATAGGTATCGGGATAAAGGTAGCCCTCAAACACGTTGTAGCGCAGCCTCGCGTCCGGGTTTTCTTGCAGCGCCTTGAGGAAGGGGTAGTCCTCAAAATTGATGAGTTGCAAAGTGCGGTGCAGCG
Organism: Oscillospiraceae bacterium; assembly: GCA_031283835.1. GTDB lineage: Bacteria > Bacillota > Clostridia > Oscillospirales > Acutalibacteraceae > WRMQ01. The sequence continues at coordinate 7,125 of JAITBA010000186.1, read as the reverse complement.
CATCGGCGCCGGTTACGCCCTTGGTGCCGAGCTTTGTCACCACTTCGTTGACCGTTATGCCTTCGGGAAACGAAACATTGACGGTTTCGCGCCCCTTCGCTTCCTCCTGAAAGCTGTACAGCATTTCCTCCAGGCCCATGGAGCCGCTCACGGGACTGCTGCCCGCCAGGTACTCCGGCGGCTTGGGGTCCGTCTCGTGCTTGTGCTTGATCATGAAGGTAAAACGGGTATAGAGCTTGCACAGCGTCCGCTGTTTGATAAGCCCCTGGTTTGCCAGCAGATCAATCACTTGATCGGTGGTTTGCCCGCCGGGAATATCGATGGTCACCTCCTCCGTTTCGGCCTTGCCCATTGCAAAAATATCCTGCAACGCGGTGATGCCCACGTAGGAAAGCGCAACAGAAATCCCCAGCGCGCACACAAGGGTGAGCGCGATAGCCCAACCGCCGCGTGCTTTCTTTTTGCGCCTGGGCGCCGGCCCGGCTTTTTTGGCGGGTGCGCGCCGGGGCGTCTGCGTGCGCGGCGGCGTCCCGCTTTTTGGGGCGCGAGGCGGATTTGAAAAATACACCTCCCCCTTGCTGAGCGGCGGTTCATCCGCCAAAAGGTTTGGCTCCGCAAAGTCGTCGTCAAAGCGAATATCCAGTTGAAATGGTTCCTTTTTTTTGGGCGGCTCGCGCCTGTTGTCATCCATCGCTGTGTTCCTTTCTTGAAGAACCCGTGTCATGTTAAAACCATCTGCACGGGCATGTCATTTGCGTCCTTCGGCAGCGCCTGCAGCAAAAAATCCGCATGACAAACGCCCATTGTGCGGCCGGGAAACCCCGGCAAAAAACGATCATAATACCCCTTGCCGTAGCCCAGACGCACCCCCGTTGGGTCGAAGGCAAGGCCCGGCACCAGGCACAGCGTTTGCGGCCCCGGCGTGCAAAGAAGGGCGTCCCGCGGGGGTTCGGGGATGTTGTGCGCGCCGGGGCGCAATGCGTCAAAAGAATCCACAAAATAAAAGGTCATGGCGCTTTCGGCGGGCTTGCAGCGGGGCAGCCCCAGGGTTTTGCCCATTTGCAGCGCCAAACGCAGCACGGGCAAAATGTCCGGCTCCCCGCCAATTGGCACAAAGCCCTGCACACAATCCGCCTGCAAAAACCATGGGTGCGCGGCAATCCGCCCGCACAGCGCGGCGTCCTGGGCTCGCTTTTTTTCTGGCGGCATAGCGCGCCGCCGCGCCAGCAACGCCTTGCGCAATTCTTTCTTTTGCATTTTTATGGCGCACTTGCGCACTGGATTTGCGCCGCGACTTCGGTTGCTTTTTTTGGCGAAAGCAAGTAGGACACCAGCGCCAGCGCAAAGGGCACCGCCGTGCCCGCCCCGCGTGAAGTGATCACGCTGCCGTCCCGCACCACAGGTTCCGTCACTGCCGTCGCGCCGGTGAGCTGCCCCTCGAAGCCGGGGAAACAGCAGGCGGTTTTGCCGGCAAGGTAGCCGTTTTGGCCAAGAATGGAGGGCGCGGCGCAAATAGCCGCCAGCAGCCCGCCCCGGTCTGCGGCTACGCGCAGGGCTTTCAGCACAACAGGCGATTGCCCCAGCACGGCGTGGCCCGGGCCGCCAGGCAAAATCACACCCTGGCAATCGGATAAATCCAGGGCTTCCGCATCCATATCGCAGACAAGCGAAACACCGTGAGAACCCTTCACCGTCAAGCTGTTGATGCCAACGGTTTGCACCGCAACGCCCGCGCGGCGCAACAAATCCACCGGGGCTATGGCCTCCATCTCCTCAAAGCCGTCAGCCAAAAACATATAAATCATGTGCGCTCCTTTAAATCGTGTTAAAAACCCTCCGCATTAGAGCACTTTCGCTCTCGCGCTGTGCTGTTGATGAGCACCGCGAACCATTCAGCTTAACGGAAACCCCAGATATCCCTTGCCTTTCGTGCGCCGCAACCAGCGCCCGGCGCGGCGATCCAAGGGCAGGAGCATGCCGCCGGGGGCGTTGGCGGGGCAGTTTTCGCAGCGCTCTTTGAACGTGCCGTCGTCGTTTAGGTAACCGTCCGCGTGTATCGTGCCGCCGGTGAACAGGTGCTCGGCACGCATGTATTCCAGCAAATGCGCGCCCCAGGCAAAGTAGCCCTGCGCGCCCCAAACGGTGCCGCGTCGCACGTAATATTCGTGCAGATCGCCGTTGCGCGGCAAGAGATTGCCCTGCGCGTTGGGGTTTGCGTAGCCAAAGTTTTGCAAAGCAAAGGCAGTGCAAAATCCCAGTTTGGCATAGTAATCATAGAGCCCCTGGCTGGCGGGCAGCAGACACAGGGCGCTTTTGCCCTCCTCCCGCGCAACAACAGCCGCCCGGCGGGTCAGCGCCCCCGCATAACCGCGCCCGCGGTGCGCGGGCAGCGTGGCTACGGCGTAGACATACTCCGCGGCAAGGCGCATGGTTTTGTGCGCAAGGGCCCCCGGCAGCAAAAACAGCACCGAAACTACTTGCCCATCTTCTTCGGCGCAAAGCCCCCGGCACAAGCCGGACAAAAAGCATTGCGTCCAAAAAAAGCGCACATAACGCGCTTCGTCGCCAAAGCAGGCCTGCCAAACGCGCAGCACGGCGTCGTAATCCTCCGGGGTAATGAATCGCTCTGCCATGGCGCACCTCCCGCTCTTTTGTTGCGTTGCGCAATTTTTTGTAAATCAATAGAACGACTTAATCGGCTATATCTGTGGCGGTGTATTTTTCCAGCAAATACGCGGGGTAGTAGGACAGCTTGGCGCGCCGCAGGCCCTCGTCGCCAAGGTCTTCTTCGCGGTTGATGAATTCGTAGGCACCCAGGGTTTGGGCGGCAAAGAGTTGGTTCATCATCTGGTAGGTACCCACTTCGTCGGTGAAGGCTTTTTCGAAGTGGGTACAGAACATGCCGTCGCTCAGGGGTTCGCCCATGGTGAAGGCGACGATTTTGCCCGCCGCGCGCAGCAGCGCCCCCTTGAATCCAAAGGCCTCGTAATTGGCAAAACAGCGCTCCAGCGCGCGTTGCTCGGCGCGCAGGCCATCGGGGTCTTTTGCGCTGTTAATATCCTCCCAGCCGCGCGCCATTTTCAGGCATTCCGCCGCCACCGCAGGGGTGATCTCTTCGTATTCCCAACGGTTGTTGCGGACAAAGCGGGTGATGTGGTTGCGCTTCTGGTGATATTTTTTCCCGGCAAGCGCCGACAAATCCGCCTGACGATAAATATAGTCCGCGTCGTCCCGTTCCGCTTCGAACCGGAACGTGCCGGGGTAAACCTCCTCCAGCCGGGCAATATCGGCGAAGGTTAGGCCATAGAGCGTAAGAGGGAACCCGTGCCGGGCGGCGTCCTCCCGCAGCAAAGGGAGCACACGGCGCAAATCGCCCGGGCCAATGGGGAAGCAATAGACCACCCGCGCGGGCGCGCCATTCATCCATGAAACGCTACGCGCGAGAAAAAAGCCCTCGACCCGGGCAATTTCTGTGTCGTATTTTTCGGCCCAGGCATAGATATTGCCAAAACAGAATTCGCAGCCCTGCCGCCCGGCGGCAAACAGCAGCGGCTCTGCCCACTGCATATCCTCCGGCTGCGGCGGACAGAAGCCCAGCGGATTGCCGGGTTCAGCGCCGGGCAGCGTCTGTGTAACTACGGATGCGTCTGCGGATGTTTTCATGAATTTCCTCCGATGAAAATGGTTCGTCGGCATGGGGCGCGGCGCAGGGAATCACCTGCCAGCCATCGTGGGCGGCGGCGGCAAGGGCCGCCTGCCTGCATTGCGCCAGATAATCAAAATCGGCCTCGTGAATATCGCGCCGGGTTTCGTCTCCCGCATAGCGCGCGCTGACCAGGCGACGTGAAATAGCAAGGGGCATATCGAGGTAGAGAACTAAATCGGGCCTGGGAATGCCCAGCTTGCCGTATTCCGTGTCCTCCAGCCAGGCAAAAAAACCGGGCCACGCCGCCGGCGGCAGCTTCGTCGCCTGGTGATAGGCGTTCGAGGTCGTGTAACGGTCGGCAAGAATCGTCCGCCCGGCGGCATACGCCGCCGCCCACTTGAGCCGGTAGTTCGCGTAGCGGTCCACGGCATAGAACAACGACGCCGCATAGGCGTTGACGCTCTGGGGGCTGCCGCCAAAACGGCCGCCAAGATATTGACGCACCAGCACGCTGGAGTCGTCGTCATAATCGGGCAGCTTAATGGTTTTGGGCGCAAGGCCTTCGGCGTGCAACCAAGCTTTGAGCAGCGCCAACTGCGTGCTCTTCCCACTGCCGTCCAGTCCTTCCAGCACAATGAGCAAACCGGCACCAACTTTCCAATAATAAAGCGTGTGTTCATTATAACACACCTTTTAATAAAAATCAAGAGCCATAGGAATTCTTTGGGAGCCGTGCAAAATTTCTTTCTATCGCTTGACTTTTGCCCGCAAATCGGCTATACTTTAAAGAAAAGCAAAAGAGGAGAAACACAACCATGAAAAAACGCATTTTGTGTGTGCTGACGGCGGTTGGGCTGCTGGCGGCTGTTTTGGCTGTGCCGTCCGGCGCGACGGTCTACAATTCGTCAAACACAGTGGTGGTGAACGCGCAGGGCTGCGACGGCGCGGTGTACTCCAAACCCGCCCCTCTGCTGCGGTTTAGGCAGGACGGTTCTTTCAAAATCATGCAGGTGTCCGACCTGCAGGAGTCCTACATCAGCAGCACCATTACCAAGGAGTTTCTCTATGATGTGGCGGCGGCAGAGCGGCCCGACCTGGTGATTTTGACGGGCGACAACATTGCCGATAGCGCCATGAACTGGGGCACGCACTATGTCAGCAATTTTTTTGTCAAAGGCGCAATCAATTCCTTCATGGATGTCTTTGACGAGATTTATCGCGACTTTGGCACGCGGGTAACGATGGTCTTTGGCAACCACGACGCCGAGAGCGCAGGCATCACCCGTGCGGAGCAGTTCGCGATATACGCCGCACACCCGAGTTTTGTCGGCTATGCCAGCGACGCAGACAACGGCACTACCGGCAAAAACGGGCCCCACTACGGCACCCATAACCTGCTGGTGCAAGACCACAACGGCAAAAACGCCGTGTTTAACCTGTGGATGTTCGATTCCGGCGACTACCCCGCGGACGGCATCGGCGCGGGCTACGACGGTGTGCAAACCCCGCAGATCGAATGGTTTGAGGCCACCAACCAGGCCGTCGGCAAACTGCCCTCCCTGGCCTTTCAGCACATTATCGTGCCCGAAATTTATGACTTTCTTACCCCTGCCGGCCAAAAAGACAAAAACACCTTCTCCCGCGGTTTCTATCAATACGCCGCGCCCGGCTACGGCCCCGGCAATTTGATATTAAAAGACGGCAAGCCGGTCAGCTACACCCGCTACATTTCTAAAACCCTGCCGGTGGGCACTGTGGGACAAATAAACGAATCCCCTTGCCCAAGCAACTACAACTGGGGGCAATATGCCGCGCTGAACAACAGCGGCAACGTGCTGGCAATGTTTTTTGGGCACGACCACGTGAACACCTTTGAACGCCAACTGCCCGGCACCGACCTCGTGAACACCTCGTGCTGCGGCTTCGGCTCCTATGGCAACATCGATATTCGCGGTGTGCGCATTATCAACCTGAAGGAAACAGATTTGACTAGCTACGCCACACATCTTGTGACCTACAACGATTTCTATGCCGGCAGCGGCCTGCGCGCCGCGCGGCTGTCCATGTTCCAGCTGCTCTTCACGCCCGCTACCATTTTTGATGTGATCCTCTTTAAGCCACTGCTGTGGGTGGCCGGGCTGTTTTAATCCCCCAAAGGCCAAAAGCTTGTGTATCAAATAATCGGAACGTCTCCAAAAATTTTCACACACATTTTACACAAAAACCCGCCCCCGCACCATTGACAGGCACGGGGGTTTGTTGTATAATTATTGGAAAGGTTGTTTGGGAAAGGAGATGCGCACATGAGCGGCACACCCAAGAAAAGGTACCTGGTACTAGAAAACGGGCGCGTGTTTGAGGGCTTCGCATTTGGGGCCGATGCGCCGGCCGTTGGGGAGGTGGTCTTCACCACCAACATGACCGGGTATTTGGAAACCGTGACCGACCCCAGCTACGAAGGGCAAATCGTCACACAAACCTTCCCGCTGATTGGAAATTATGGTGTGAACCCCGCCGACTACGAAAGCCGACAGCCCTTCATCAAGGGATATATTGTAAAAGAATGGTGTCAGGAGCCCTCGCACTTTGCATGCACGGGGACGCTTGACGCTTTTTTCAAGCATTATAACATTCCGGGGTTGTGGGGCATCGACACACGAGCGCTGACAAAGCTCATTCGCACGGCGGGCGTGCTGCGCGGCGCGCTGACGGACGACCCCGCCGGCGTTGCCGCGGAAGACCTGCTGGGGTACCGTATTGGCGATGCGGTGTCGCGCGTGAGCGTAACGGCGCCGGTGCGCTACCCTGCAAAAAATGCCAGGCACAGGGTTTTGCTCTGGGACTTTGGCGTAAAAGACAGCTCCATTCGTCGCCTGCAGGACCGGGGCTGCGACGTGACGGTCATCCCCGCCGGTTGGACGGCGGAACAGATGATTGCCGAAAAACCAGACGGCATTTTGTTTAGCAACGGCCCGGGCGACCCCGAAGAAAACCAGGGGATCATTAAAGCAATGCAAAAATTATTGCAGACAGACATTGCGATTTTTGGCATCTGCCTGGGGCACCAGTTGCTGGCGCTGGCCAACGGGGGCCACACCATCAAGCTAAAGTATGGCCACCGGGGCGGCAACCACCCCGCGCGGGACCTCGTCACGGGCCGCACCTTCATCACCAGCCAAAACCATGGCTATGCCGTGGAACTGGACAAGCTGCCCGCCAACGCGACCGTGCGCTACATCAACGCCAACGACGGCACCTGTGAGGGTTTGGACTACACGGGCTTCAACGGCTTCAGCGTGCAGTTTCATCCCGAGGCCTGCGGCGGCCCAAAAGACACAGAATTCCTGTTTGACCGCTTTGTTAAGAACATGCAAAAATAACAACACCCGCGGCAGGCGCCAAAAAATGGCAAGCAACCGTAATGAGAAGGGGGAACCCATATGCCACTGCAAGCAGACATTCAAAAAGTACTGGTCATC
>JAITBA010000046.1 GCA_031283835.1 Oscillospiraceae bacterium | reverse complement strand
CCTGTTATGGCAAAAAAAGTTTTGGCAATTTTGGCGGCGCTGTGCTTGCTTGCAACAGTGCTGACCGTTGGCGCTTCTGCCACAGGCGATACGATTACAGCGGAGGATCAGAAGTACCGCATCCTCACGCTGGCGGACGTGCAGCATGGGGCGGAGGAGGACATCAACCTTGTTGGTTTTATCGAATCCGCGCTGAAGTACCTGGATGAGAACGATGTGGATTCCGCCGACCTGGTGGTGCTGCTGGGCGATGTGGTCACGGGTTCCGGCGCAGAAAGCCGCGATACCATCGAAACGGCCGTGAAGGAAGTGCTGGCGCCCATTGTGACGGCGGGCGTGCCCTTTGCCGTGGTGTTTGGCGACAGCGACCAGGGCGACAGCGGCCTGACCCACGAGGAGTTGCAGCAGATCTACATCAATAGCGGCGACGGTTTGTGTATCAACGAAGTTGCCAAAGCTGATGAGAATTACTTGCTCGACGGCAACGGCGGCATCAACTTTTTCTACACCGTGAGCACAGAAAAAAAGGGCGACGACGGCGCAGTTGTGCGCACGCCCTACGCGAACCTGTTCTTTTTTGACGTGGGCGCGGTGGACGAGGGCGAGGACGGCCCCGCTTATGTGCGCCAAGACCAGATCGACTGGTTCAACACCAACAACGACGTGGAGATTCCCGCCTACGTCTTCCAGCATATCGGTGTGCCGCAGGCGTTTTCGCAGATGCTGAAAAGCCCCTTTAACCTGGAGTTGCCGGGCACCAAAAAGGTGCTGGGGCAGAATTATTTCAGCGGCATCCCCAACAACGTGGAAATGGTGGGTTCGGTGCTTGAGCATGTTAGCGCGGCCCAAAACGAGGATGGCGACGGCGAGTTTGCGGCCCTAAAAGACGCCGGCAACGTGCGCGCGCTCTTTTTTGGCAACGACCCGCGCAACCAGTTCATCCTCCAATACAACAACTTCCAGCTGGTGCAGATTTCTGGCGCGGCATGGTTCGGCACGCCCGGCTCCTTCCTTGTGCGCGGCGGCACCTTCATCACCTTGCACACCAGCCAGCTGAACGGCCAACAGCTCTTCACCAGCGATTTCTTCACCTACCGCCAAGCGGCCCGCACCTATCCCTCTGAGGTGAACACCGCCATCAACGACTTTGGCGATTTCCTCAGCATCATCACTTTTGCCTGGCAAAACCTGTGGATCGATCTTCTGGCTCCCATTCGTTGGACGCAGGGCGGCTTTTAATGTTTGCACGCGGCCTTTTAGTATTTGCGCACGGCTTTTAGTGTTTGCGCACGGCCTTTAGTATTTGCGCACGACTTTTAGTATTTGCGCACGGGCGTCGGCGCAACGATGTTTTGCGGCGATCTATGTTCGGCATACTCTTTTTGGGATGTGGGTCTACGCCTACATCCCTGTTTCTCGTCTTGCGATTTTTTTGAGGAGAAATTTGCCATGAAACCGGTGAAAAAATTGTTATCCGCGGCACCTGCGCGGGTCGCGCCCGACAAAACAGCCGATGACGGCGCGTATCGGATTTTAGTGTTCAGCGACGTTCACCAGCGGGCGGGCAAGGGCGAGAAAGTCACGGCTTTTATGGCTGCCGCGCTGAAAAAATACGATGGCAAGATTAATATGGTGGTTTTTACGGGCGACATGATGTGCCAAACCGCCTGCAAAACAGCGGACAGCATCCGCATGGCCGTGCAGGTGATTTTGGCCCCCGTGAAGGCGGCGGGCGTGCCCTTTGCGCTGGTGTTTGGCAACCACGATTATGGCGATGTGCCAGCCGAAACCAAGGCGATCTTGAGCAAAACGGACATTCTGCAAATGTATATTGCCGAGGGGGCAGGCCTGTGCGTCAATTCCATGGCCACCGCCTATGCCGACAAAAACGGCGGCATTACCAATTTTGGTTACCCGATTAAGAACGCCGATGGCAGCACGTTCGCGGTGCTTTGGTTCTTTGATGAGGGCGGCAACAAGCCGGGCGCAGGCGGCTGCCGCGCCGTAATGCGGGATCAGCTGGCGGTATTCAAGGCCGGTCAGGCGGCGCAAAATTATCCGCAAACGTTTGTGTTTCAACACATTGCGCTGGCGGAGGTCTATAGCGCCATGGTGAAAGCGCCGCTGTTTGTGCAGGAGTGGGTGACGCCAAAGTACGGCGACCAGGCCTATCTGAAGCTGGCCGGCCTAAAAATGGCCGGCATTATGCTTGAACCGCCTTGCCCGCCCTGTTTTTCCGAAGGCGAGTACGAAACCCTGACCGAGAAGGGCAATGTACGTGCCGTGTTCTTTGGCCACGACCACGTCAACGACTACATTGTGCGCGACAAAGCTGCCGGGTTCAACATGGTGAATCTCCCCAGCGCTGCGTGGGAGATCTACGGGACGTTTCCGCTGCGCGGCGCAACGCGCATTACCCTGACAAACGACGCGGTCAGCGGCCGTGTGTGCTATGCCAAGGAGCGCTACACGTATGTGCAGGCGCGGTTTGCCAAGGGCGCGGGCGTGCAACGCACGGTGGCCAACGCGCAAGATTTTTTCCGCGGCGTGTTTTTGGTGCCGTTCACGCGGGTGTGGAATCTTCTTGTGACGCCGATTCGCTATTTTTTGACCAAAACGTAATCTTGACGCAAAAACAAAAAAAGATTTTTTGTGCGGATAAAAAATTAAAATTTCTTTTGGGATATTGCCTAAAATTCCAAAAAATATTCCGAAAAACTTGCCAATACCCACGCATTTGCATTTTTCTCTTGACAATGTTACGTTTTATGCGGTACAATAGAGTTGGACAATGCGCAATGTGGCGAACCGATTGCCCGGGGGCGTGCGTCGCTCCCGGGCGGTATTTTTGAGTTCGCGGCGCAATGCACGAAATGATTGAGAGGCTTCCATTATGCTCAAAGAAGGTCAAATCCGAATCCCTTCCGGCTGCGCGATTGCCGGGGTGTTTTCTCGCAGCGGCCAGGCCATGACAGGCGAAGATATCATCCGTTCCATCGAGGTGATGCATGACCGCTCCAACGGGCTGGGCGGCGGTTTTGCCGGCTATGGCATTTATCCGGAATTTTCGGATTATTACGCGTTTCATCTGTTCTATGACGACCCGCAGTGCCAAAAGAAGTGCGAAAATTATCTTGAGCGTCGCTTCAGTATCGTCAGTTTTGGCGAAATCCCGACCCAAAAGGTGCCCTCCATCAAAGACGAACCTTTGATTTATCGCTACTTTTTGCTGCCCTTGCCCGATAGGCTTAAGGCCAGCCAGTTGAGCGAGGCGGAGTACGTATCGCACTGCGCGTTGCGTATCAACGAAAAAATTGCGGGCGCTTATGTGTTTTCTAGCGGCAAAAACATGGGCATCTTCAAGGCCAATGGCTTCCCCGAGGATGTGGGGCGGTTTTATCAGCTGCAAAATTATGCGGGCTATTGCTGGACGGCCCACGGACGCTACCCCACAAACACCCCCGGCTGGTGGGGCGGGGCGCACCCCTTTGGTCTGCTGGATTATTCTGTGGTGCACAACGGCGAAATTTCGAGCTACGACGCCAACCGCCGCTTTCTTGAAATGTTTGGCTACAAGCATTCGCTCCAGACTGACACAGAGGCGATCACTTATATTGTGGATTATTTGCACCGCAAGCTGGGCATGACCCTGACCGAAACCGCCAATGTGATGGCCGCGCCCTTTTGGAGCACCATTCAAGAAATGCCCGACGCGCAGCGCGCCTATTTTACATTCCTGCGCAAGCGCTTTCCCGCGCTGCTGGTGACGGGGCCGTTTTCGATTATCTTGGGCTACACCGGCGGTATGATGGTCCTCGGCGACCGGCTGAAGCTGCGCAGCATGGTGTGCGGCGACCACGGCGACCGTTTCTACGCCGCCAGCGAAGAGGCTGCCATTCGCGCCGTCTGCCCCAATATCCAGCGCATTTGGAGCCCCATGTCGGGCGAGCCGGTGATTGTGGAGCGCGACCAATAAGGCCAATCAAGCCGAAAACCCTCCGGTCTTTTCGGTCTATTTTCTGCCTTTCCGCGCCATCTTCCTTAATAAAAGGCGAAAATGATTCGCGAAAATCATCGGACGCTTTTCAACTGAATCGGCTATAAATTAATTGATAAGGCCGTCTATGTGCCTATCTTGATTGGGGGAATTTCTATGGACCTGAAAAAAATTCTTAAAACCGTGTTTGGTGCTGTGCTGGGGCTGGCGTGCGCCATTTTCCTCACCGCTTTCATCGGTAGCTACACCTTCAACCGCCCCTATTTTGGCAGGCCGCTGGAAGTTAGCGCGATCGTTCTGTTCTGGATCGCAATCCTTTCTGCGGGCGCGGGCGCTGTGCTGTTGCTGGTCAGCGCCTGGAAAAAGCCCGGGAGTGACGACGACGACGATGATGACGACGACGATGACGACGACGATCTTCCCGGGGATTACGACGACCCCGACGCTGTTGGATAAGGCGCGCTGTTTTTGACGGCTGCTGCAGAGGGTTGGCCTGGCCGTTGCGCTGGCGCTGGCTGCTCTGGCGGTCTGGTACTTCGCCACCAAGTAAGCCCCTGCGTTTATAGCCGTTCACCGTGCGTTTTTTGGCAAAATCCGCTCAAAATTGGAACGGTTCAGGCTGTGAACGCAGGTTTTAAGCGATAGACCTCCTCAAACTCGAAAACCCCTGCCGGCAGAGTTGCGATAAAATTTCTGCCATGCAGGACAAAATTTTTCCTTGCAAATCCACTCGCCCCTGGTTTCCGATGAGGTCTAACACTTTTCCCTCAAAAATATGACGCATGCAACAATAGGAGAACACTATGGATCTATACGTACACCCCGAATTTGAAATTGTGCGCAGCGAGAAAAAATGCATTGCCTGTCGTGTGTGTGAGCGGCAGTGCGCCAATTGCGCCCATGGCTATGACGAAAAAAGCGGCGAGATGGAAAGTTATGACGAGAAGTGCGTCAACTGCCACCGCTGCGTGACACTGTGCCCCACCAAGGCGCTGAAGATTGTGCAGACGGCGCACACCTTTCGGCCCAACGGCAACTGGGGCGGCGAAACCATCCGGGAGCTGTATTTGCAGGCCAACACAGGCGGTGTGCTGTTAAGCTCCATGGGCAACCCGCGCCCGCTGCCCGGCTATTTCGACCGCATTCTGCTCAACGCCAGCCAGGTGACAAACCCTTCTATCGACCCCTTGCGGGAGCCCATGGAAACCCGCACCTTTTTGGGCAAAAAGAACCAGCCCATTGCGCGCGACGCAAACGGCAACCTAGTGGACAACCTGACCCCGCAAATTGAGCTGAGAATGCCGCTGATGTTTAGTGCTATGAGCTTTGGCTCCATCAGCTACAACGCCCACAAGAGCCTTGCGTTGGCTGCCGCAGAGCTGGGTACCTGCTACAACAGCGGCGAGGGCGGGTTGCACAAAGATTTCTACGAATACGGCCCCAACACCATTGTGCAGGTGGCCAGCGGGCGCTTTGGCGTGCACCACCGCTATCTTATGGCCGGCGCGGCAGTCGAAATTAAAATGGGGCAGGGGGCCAAGCCGGGCATTGGCGGGCACTTGCCGGGCACAAAAAACTTTGGCCAGGTGGCCCAAACCCGCATGACCCCGGAATATTCCGACGCAATTTCGCCTGCGCCGCACCACGATATTTATTCCATCGAAGACTTGCGCCAGCTGGTGTATTCGCTGAAGGAAGCCACGAACAACGAAAAGCCCATCATCGTGAAGATTGCCGCCGTGCATAACGTGGCGGCCATTGCTAGCGGCGTGGCGCGTTCGGGGGCGGATATCATTGCTATTGACGGCTATCGGGGCGGCACGGGCGCCGCGCCCACCCGTATCCGCGACAACGTGGGCATCCCTGTTGAACTGGCCCTAGCCAGCGTGGACCAGCGCCTGCGCGAAGAGGGGATCCGCGACGACGTGAGCCTGGTGGTGGGCGGCTCTATCCGCAGCAGCACCGATTGGATCAAGGCCATTGCCCTGGGCGCCGATGCGTGCTACATTGCCACAGGCGCACTGATGGCCTTGGGGTGCCACCTGTGCCGCAGCTGCCACACAAACCTGTGCAACTGGGGCATTGCCACCCAGCGCCCCGAGCTGGTGAAACGCCTGAACCCCGAAATCGGCAGCCGGCACTTGGTCAATCTTGTTCACGCCTGGATGCATGAGCTGAAGGAAGTTATGGGCGGCATGGGTATCAACAGCATCGAGAGCCTGCGCGGCAACCGTCTGATGCTCCGCGGCGTGGGCATGACCCAGGAAGAGCTGGATATTTTGGGGATTAGGCACGCGGGGAATTAGGGCGTGTTGACACTAACGCTCAACGCCCATCTTCTGGCGGATTTTCGGTCGTACTGCGTTAAAATTTCATTGTTCGGCAAAAAATTGCTCAAAATCGGAACGGTTTAGGCTACAAATACAGGTTCTTAGTTGGAAATACTACAAGGAGGACTCTATGCAAAAAATTTATGTCCGCGAAGAGTGGTGCCTGGGGTGCCATTTGTGCGAATATCACTGCGCCAACGCCAACTTGGCCGGTGGCAGCCACAGCGGCGATTTAAAGCTCGATTTGGCAAAAAATTTGAAGGGGTTCAAAATTAATCCCCGCATCACCGTGGAGGACAACGGCAAGGTTTGCTTTGCCGTGCCCTGCCGCCACTGCGACGAACCCTTGTGCCGCAAAAGCTGTATCAGCGGCGCGATTTCGGTGGTCAACGGCATCGTTGTTGTGGACCAGGACAAGTGCGTGGGTTGCCACACCTGCATTCTGGCCTGTCCCTACGGCGCGATTCAGCCAGACAAGGCGCACCATGTGGTGCAAAAGTGTGAACTGTGCGCCAAAAATAGCGTGGGACAGCCCGCCTGTGTGACGCACTGCCCCAAC
>JAITBA010000220.1 GCA_031283835.1 Oscillospiraceae bacterium | reverse complement strand
CTTGTGCTTGCCCAACTGGGAGCCAACGAAGTAGGCGCACACATCGGTCATCCAGGCGCAGCACATGGCAAAAAAGATGAGCCACACGGCAAGGTTTTTTTCGTAGGCCGCGTCGTTTGCCGCGATTGTGTCGCGCAGCTGCACCACCAGCGAAATGGCCCACGGCACCCCCAGCGAACCCAGCAGCGCAAAAAGCACGTGGCTGTAGCGGGTTTTTTCGAAGTTGGCCAGCACGAGGATGGCGAGCAAAAAGAAATACACCACCAGCACCAGCCAGGGCACCGGTACAAAGCGCAACAGGTCATACTCCAGCACGGGTGGCACCAACGCCGCGACAATGGTCGCCACGGCAATCATCGCCCGGTTTTTCATCTGCGCCGCGTGGCAGATCTCGTAGCACGCCAAGGCCGAAAAAGGAATAATGAGAACCCCAAGCAGCGGTGTTTGCAAGAAGATTAGGGCCAAAATGGGCAACACGGCGGCGGCCAGACCGGTAATGACGCGAATTTTCATGGGAACCTACCTCGTTACTAGATGTTAGATTTTTTTGGTGCGTCAGGTTAAAATAACAGACCTAACGCGGGATTAGGGGGTTGCTTGCCGCGCGTTGCTTGACCCAAAGCGCCGGTTGCGCCGGGCGTAGGCCGCAAGAGCCTGGTCGAGGTGGGCGGGGGCAAAATCGGGCCAAAGGATGTTGGAAAACCACAGCTCGGCGTAGGCGCTTTGCCAAAGCAAAAAGTTGGACAGGCGAAGCTCGCCGCTGGGACGGATGATGAGATCGGGGGGCGGCTGGCCGGCGGTGGTCAGGCCGTCTTCTATGTTTTGCAGCGTGAGTTCCTCGGGCACGAGAACACCTTCGCAGCAGAGCCGCGCCAGGCGCTGCGCGGCGGATAGTATTTCTTGTTGGCCGCCATAGTTGACGGCGATGTTGACCACGGTTTTGTCTTTATCGGCCGATTGGGTTTCCATATTGCGCAGGCGAGCAAGAATATCGGCGGGGACGGCGCCGTCCTCGCGCAGGTCGCCAATGTAGCGGATACGCCAGCGTTTTTGCTCGTTTTCGGCCTGGCGGCGCTCGGTGCTGTTGAGCTGACGGCGGAACAGATCCATGATAGCGCCGACTTCTTGCGGCGGGCGCACCCAATTCTCGGTGGAAAAAGCGTAGAAGGTGAGCACGGGCACGCCAAGGTCGGCGGCGTATTCGCAGATGCGCTCGAAGGCTTCGACACCCGCCTTGTGACCCTCGGTGCGCGGCAGCCCTCGCTGCTGTGCCCAGCGGCCATTGCCGTCCATGATGATGCCGATGTGCCGGGGAAGGGTTTGGTGGTTCATGTTGTTCCTCTCAAGCGTATCCAAAAAGCAAGCGGCAAGGGGGCCGGCATGCAACCTCTAGACTTCAAGAACCTCTTTTTCTTTTGCGGCGGCCAGCGCGTCAATGTCTTTGATGAACCTGTCGTGCAGCTCTTGCAGGTCTTTTTCTTCGTCTTTTAGGTCGTCTTCGGTGAGCACGGCGGATTTTTGCAGCTTCTTCAGCTTCTCGATGGTGTCGCGCCGCACGCCGCGCACGCTGACCTTTGCTTGCTCGGCCTGGTGCTTGATGTCTTTGGCGATTTGCTTGCGGTGGTCCTCTGTGAGCTGCGGAAACACGAGACGGATGGTGCGGCCGTCGCTTTGGGGGTTAATGCCCAGTTCGCTGTTTTGAATGGCTTTTTCGAGGGCGCGCACGGTGCTGGCGTCCCAGGGCTGAATGGTGAGAATGCGAGCCTCGGTGACTTGCACGGCGGCCATTTGGTTGATGGGCGTGGGCGTGCCGTAGTAATCTACGCGGATTTTATCGAGCACAGAGGGGTTGGCCCGCCCGGCGCGGATGGCGGCAAACTCCGCCTTAAGCGCGGCGAGAGATCTTTCCATTTTGTCTTTTGCGGGGTTCAGGTATTCGTCCATAGTGTCTTCTCCTTCTCTTGTGTATCTATTTTTCTTGTTTATCCATTAAGTAGGTTAAAATTTGCCCTATGGTTTTTTTGGGCTCGTTAACCACCAGCGTACCCACGTTTTGGCCTTGCAGGGCCGCGAGGATGTTTGCCGGGTTGTTGAGGTTGAACACCAGCATGGGGATGTTTTTGTCGCGGCACAGGGCGGCGGCGGTGGCGTCCATTACGTTGAGGCGGCGGGCAAGGATTTCGTCGTGGGTGAGGGTGTCGATTTTTTTTGCCTCGGGGTTTTTGCGGGGGTCGCTGTCGTAGACACCATCGACATTGGTGGCCTTGAGCACCACCCGCGCTTCGATTTCGGCCGCGCGCAGGGCGGCGCAGCTATCGGTCGTGAAGAAGGGGTTGCCTGTTCCACCGCCAAAAACAACCACTTTGCCCGCCGCAAGGGCGTTGAGCGCGGCCGCCTTGTTGACACCCATGGCAAATTGCGGCATGACGTGGGCGGCCTGCACCAGCGCGGGTTGACCCAGTTGCGCAAGGGTGTCGGCCAGGGCAATGGCGTTCATCATGGTGGCCAGCATGCCCATCTGGTCGGCGTGCACGGCATCCATGCCGCCGCTGCTGCGCCCGCGCCAAAAATTGCCGCCGCCAATGACCACACCCAGTTGCGCGCCCGCGTCGACGCAGGTTTTGATGTGCCCGCAGATGATGTTGGCCAGGGCAAAATCGATGCCGTGGCCCGCCGGGCCCGCAAGCACTTCGCCGCTGAGCTTCAGCAGGGCACGGGGGTATTTTAGGTCAGACATACGCACACTCCTTCCTTAAGCTATCGTCACTTCGCGGCCTTCGTCGCTGCTGCGATAGATGGCGTCCATGATTTTGCTGGTGGCAACCGCGTTGTTGATGCACGCCTGGTTGGGCGTGCGGGTTAGAATACTTTGCACAAACGAGTCGATTTCTGCGCCGTAGGGGTCGCAGGGGGGCAGCTCGATTTTTTGCCGCGCCAAAGCGCCGTCTTGGGCGGTGTAGCAGACCAGGGACTTATCGAAATATTGCAACCGCGCGCCGCCCTTGGTGCCCAAAAAGTCGATGAAGGTTTCGCTCTCGCCAATGTTTTGCGCCCAGGCGCCCTGAAAAGACACCACGGGGCCGGTGGTGCGCACAAGGCCGGTGACGCTGTCGTCCACATCAAACACGCCGCCTTCTTCTTTGGTGCGGTCGGCCCACATTGAAAGATAGGTATAGGCTTTGATATCGCGCCCCAGCTTGCAAAAGGCGGCACCGCTGGCGGCGATGGGTTTTGGCTCGCCCGTGCAGTAGAGGATAAGATCGAGGTAATGCACGCCCCAATCGATGAGCGCGCCGCCGCCCGAGACGGCCTTACGCGTAAAATCGCCGCCAATGCCGGGGATGGAGCGATGGGCGCGAAAACTGGCGAAGACGTGATACACCTCGCCCAAGTCGCCGCGCGCGATCATTTTTTTGAGAAGGTTGTTGTAGGCACCAAAACGGTTAACCACGCCGATGATGAGCAGTTTGCCGGTTTCGGCGGCCGCTTTTTGCATTTCTAGCGCCTCGGGGAGTGTGCGCGCGGCAGGTTTTTCGCACAGAACATCTTTGCCCGCACGGAGAAAATCGATTGAAATGGGCGCGTGCATGTCGTTGTGCGTGCACACCGAAACCGCGTCCAGCGCCGGGTCGCCCAGAATTTCGTGGTAATCATACACCGCCTTGCCGCCGAATGCCTTGGCCGCGCTATCCGCGCGTTCGGGGATACTATCGCAGCAATACTTCAGCTCCACATGCGCGTTTTTTGCGTAATTTGGCAGATGCGCCGCGTTTGCAATGCTGCCGCACCCAATCACCGCTACTTTGATTTTCGCCATAGCCTGTACCAAACCTTTCCCATGATAGTATTATCACTTATTATACCATTCAATCGCGCAAATGTAAAGCAGAAATTTTTGCTTTGCGGCATGGAACCCCCCGCAAGAACCAGGGGCGGCACGGTACAGCCGATTTGGCTGAAAGCCGAACCGCAATGCAAACAAAAACGCGCGGGGCAAAGTGCATTGCATGCACGGCCCTGCGCGCTGTTGTGGTGGTTACGCGGTTGCGGAATCCACGGAACCCATGCTGCTGCCCAAAATCCCCAGGCTGACCGAAAGCGCGCGGTCTACCCGCTGCATGTCACGGTTTTCGAGGTTGCCCATGCGCTCTTTTAGGCGGCGCTTATCAAGTGTGCGCACTTGTTCGAGCAGCACGATGGAATCGCGGGCCAATCCGCTGCTGTCGGCATTGACCTTGATGTGGGTGGGCAGGTCGGTTTTGTAGCGCTGGCTGGTGATGGCCGCCGCAATGACCGTGGGGCTAAATTTGTTTCCCACGTCGTTTTGCACAATCAGCACCGGCCGAATGCCCCCCTGCTCGGACCCCACCACCGGGCTGAGATCCGCATAAAAAATATCGCCGCGTTTTACTGTCACGCTGATCACTCTCCGTTGTTTTTATGGCAACGTTATTTTTGCCACTCTAGTGAACGTTTAATCATGAAGGCGAAAAATGATTGGAGAGCCTGCCTTCGTTATCACTATATGACAGAGAGCAAAATGCGGGAACAGGGTTTGTTTGCGCAAAAGCCGCCGCACGCAAACCACCGCGTTAATCAATTAAAGAATATCGCGGATTTTTGGGGCGCCAATTACTCCTCCTCCATGCGATATTTCTCACGCG